>NZ_CP108132.1 GCF_036203305.1 Streptomyces sp. NBC_00190
CACAGCGCTGCGCGCTGTGACAGAGAGTCGCCTCGCTGCGCTCGGCGAGGCCCGGCCTTCGGCCGGGTGCGGTCGCTTCGCTCCCTTGCCTCGCGGTGCTCGGCTGCTCCGAAGTTCCTGAGCGCTGCGCGCTCAGGAGAGAACCGCCTCGCTGCGCTCGACGGGGCTCGGCTTCGCCGAGCCAGGGCCGGCCCTTTGGGCCGGAGTCCTGCGCTTCGCTCCGGACGGGTTCGGGGTTCCGCTGCGCTCCACCCCGAACGGCCCGCGCTGCGGGCCCGGGTGACCCCGGGCGGGTTGCGTGGCTTGGGCAGGAGGCCGGCCGCGGGGCCTGATGCACCACGGCCTGGTGCTCAGGGAGCTCCCCATCCGGGCCCGCCTGGACCTCGCGTGCATCACTCTGAGGAGCGGATAGCATCTGGGATCCACCCCACGATGCCCATACAGCGCCTGGCCGGCCGGGCACCGTGGGCACGGTACCCGACCCGGACCCAAGAACCGTGTCCCTGAACGCCCCTGACTGGGCGTCTCCAGGCTCCTGAACTGCACAGATACCTCAGGGGTGTCCGAGGACAGGAACGGCCCACACGCGAGCGCTAACCCCCCAGCCCGCCGTCCGGGGCCCCACCAACCACGAAAACACACCAAACTGATGGTCCGTCAGGAGTGATCTGAGAATTCAGGGCGTCGCACAAAGAAAATTCATGCAGGTCTCCGGAGAAACATTGAATAACGCCACGAATTCCGTATCACTAGGTCCCGCAGACAAATCCTGCTCAGTCTCATCTCCACGATCGCCAGCGTGACGGACAGTCCACAGCGGGACGCCGGAGACGGGACTTGCGGGCCTAACCCGCCCCCGGTGCAACCTCAACCGGCGATGGCGGACGGCTCCGTGTCAAGCCTTCGCGAATCCGCGTCACGGACGCACTCGGCGGCCTCTGACCAGGCACGGAACGCAAATTCGCGAGAACTCGCACCCCGACAGCCGGACTCACACAGTTGCCCTCGCACCACCCACAGCCCGGCACCCTGCCGGCCCAACCAAAGGACCACCATGACCACCACCACGACCCAGACCAACGAGACCACGGCCGCCCAGGCCGCCGAGACAGACGCAGAGCTGGCGCGGCTGCGGCGCGAGCGACCCGTCCTCCTCCTGGTGATCACCTTCGCCCTCACGATGCTCGGCACCGTGCTCGCCATCGGCGCAGCGCTCTTCGTCCGGTGGGCGCCGGCCTGGGCCGACCCCTTCGCGGTCGGCGCCGCCACCTTCGCCGTGTTCCTGACCCTCACGCTGCCCGCCCTGCGGCACCTGTGGCACCAGTAACACCACACGACGCGCGGGCCCGGCCATCCGGAGGGACAGCCGGGCCCACACAGGGCAGACGGCCGGTCCGGGTGTTCCCAGTCGGAACACCCGGACCGGCGGCGTCAAGCAGCGACCGGAGGGCGTACGCCACGGAACTGAGAGGCGGCACGCGGAGAGCCGCCCACCAGGTGGGCGACCCTCCGCGTTCTAACGATGAGCCCCCAGCCCGGCCGGTCAACCGCGCCCGCCGCACCCCCGGCAGTCGCCAGAACCGTTGCAGCTAGAGCACTTGTCAGCCCCGGAACCGCCTCGCTGTCCCGTTCCACCACAGTTGTGGCAGTTCCCGCTGTTTGAACACGTCTGACATGTCATGGATTCCCCGTCCGTCGGATCAACCCCATATGGTCCGCTCGCCTGAGCTCCACAGCAAGGGGCATCAGCCCGGGTCCTCCTCCACATTGCCCCCGCGCCTACCCTGAGGAACCTGAGTCCCTGACACCCAGCCAGGACGACAACGGCATCCGAGGCGCCCAGGCATCAGCTGGCCGCGCGCGGTGCATCCTGCCCGTTGCCGGACGGATCGGGCCCCTGGCAGCATGCCCTGTCTATGGCGAAGAAACAGAAACTTCCCTTTCCGGTCGCGGTCGTCACCGTCGACAGCCCTCAACAGGCCCGCACCGTCGCCAGCAGTTGGATAGTTTGGGGCGGTAGATGCTTCGAGGCCGGCGGAGCGCTCTCCTCCCTGAGCGTGAGCGCGGCGGAGCTCGGGGCCCACGAGGTCATCGGAGCGCGCGTGACCGCCATTCCGGGCATCTCCTACACGAGTCTGGTGGCCTACGGGACCGCGATCACGTACAGATAGAGCGAGCCCACATGGCTTGCACACCGACCCAACCCTGCGCCGAACTGGCATCTACGCTACGCACGACACCGAGATACTCACTGGCCGCAGGCCAGCCTGGGTCTTGACCCGCCTACGGGTGGCTCTGTCCACGAGAAGGAGCAGCGATTCGACGTCGGTTGGGGAGGCACACTCGGCCAGGGAGCGCGTCGCAATGTTCACGAGAACTGACAGCACCAGGCCTCTCCCGCATAGCCGTCGGCGAAGCGTGATGGGCTCCTTGACCTTGATCTTCGCGCGGCGACCCGTTCATGATCGTCGTATGAGTCAGCACTCGGTAACCTTGGACGAGATCGTTTTGGAGGACTGGCCGGCCGTTCACTCCTGGGCGTGCCTCCCGGAGGTATGCCGCTATCAGTCCTGGGGGCCGAACACAGAGGTCCAGACACAGGACTTCGTGGACTCCGCGGTCAAGGCCTGGTCGGGCACCCCTCAGCGCCGGTTCCCCTACGTCGCCCGCGTCGGGCGGGATGTGGTGGGCATGGGTGAGCTGCATGTCCGCAGCCATAAGCAGCGCCAGGGCGAGATCTCATACATCGTGCATCCCCGGGTATGGGGGCAGGGCATCGGCACGGAAATAGGCCGGCAGCTGCTCGCGCACGGGTTCGGCGAGCTGGGGCTCCATCGGATCCATGCCACCTGTGACCCGAGGAATCTCGGCTCCTCCCGAGTACTATCCAAGATCGGTATGACGCATGAGGGACGCCTGCGCCACACGGCACTGCTCCACGACGGCTGGCGAGACTCCATGATCTTCAGCAGCCTCGAAGGGGAATGGCGCTCCACTGCGTAACCCCGCCAGCGGGTGCTGTCGCTTCTCGTGAACATCGACCTCGGTGCGTCCTCGCCGCAATCGCCGGCGCCACCATCGCGATCACCAGCTGGGCGGCACCGACGCCCTGCCCTACGTGACCGCCACCACCCTGATCACCATGCCCATCGCGCTCACCGCCGGGAACTTCATCACCTACCAGCCCCTGGTGACAGCCGGCACCTGGATCGCCACCACCGCAGGCCTCCTGTAGACCCGCAGGTGATCACGGGTGCACAGTGGCGCCTCAGGCCGAGCCCTGGCCGAAGCCGGTGGCCTGCCGCACCAGCCCAAGCCCGTACGCATCCGCCGGCCAGAAGACCCGCTCACCCCCGACGATGCGGCTCCTGGCTGTTCTGCCGCAACTCAATGGCCAGATCCCAAACTGCTTGCTGGAATTCATCGACAGGTACGACATGTCGGCGCCCGTCGCGCACAGGCCAGAAGGCGATATAGCAGCGGAGGCAGACGCTCGCCTCCCGCCAAACGTGCACCCGGAACGGCAAAAGCTCCTCGCTCTCGCGGTCGGCCCTTGAGGCATCCGCAGAGGAACGCAGGAGCCAGCGCAGCACGAGAAGCGCGCAGGGTAAGACCACGGCCACTGCCGCTATGGTGCGGGCTTTCGCCGTACCCAGGTCAGGGCCTGCAATGAGCAGGTACACGGGGATCAAGAACACGAGCATGCCGAAGTAGCAGCCACAGCTATCTACCTCAGCCCTCTGGTGCCTGGGAGGGCTGACCCGCAACGCGAGATCGCTCTGGTTCCATCCGCTGTAGTCGACAGAGCCCCCGCCGCCCCACGAACTCGACGGGGAAGCCGTTCCTCCGGAGCTGCCGCCTCCGCCCTCATAGACGGTGCGTACGCTTCGAACCTGGTCAAGTTGTCGGCACCGTGGGCACGCAGACAAGCCCTCACCCCTCACGCTCCGTCAGGCAATGATCCCGACTGTATGTGCGAACTCGTCTGCAGGACAGCTCCATTCCCATGACCCCCTTTTGGGGCTTACCAGGTGACAGCCGGCACCTGGCTCGCCACCACCGCAGGCCTCCTGTAGACCCGCAGGTGATCACGGGTGCACGGTGACGCTCAGGCCGGACCCTGGCCGCAGGACCGGCCGCACGCCCTTGGAGATACCGGCTCGTATGGCTACGGCCCGGTAGCAGGTAGCGCCGGTTCCTCACCGGTCTGACCGGTCTCGGTGGCGCCGAAGGCCTGGAAAAGCGCGGGAAGGTCACCCGCGGCGGCCTTGTCGACGGCCTTGGCATGGAGCCGGTAGCGCAGCACCGCGCGCAGTGCGGGAACCGTGAGAGTGGCCAGGCCCAGGAGCAGCGCGGGGACCTCCACCGCCGGGTACAGAGTGGCGACCAGGCCGGCCGCTGCCGATAGGGCGCCGGTTACCAGGTTCCGAATCATGTTCACCGTTGTGCCTCACTTCCGCTTATCCGTGTGGCGCTGGGTGCGGCCACGGATCAAGCGTCGAGCGCGGCGGATTGGTGCGGCAGAGGGAACGGCGGTTCCCGCTCAACCGGTAACAGCAGGTCAACGCCCTTGGACTCAGGGGACTTTCACCCTGCTGCGCGTGTGCGTGACAATCGTGGATCCGGCCTGCGCCAGACCGCACGCGCGGGGCGGTCGACGAGGGGGCACGGGGATGGGTGAACCGAAGGCGGTCGGGCTGGCGGCCGCCGCCTACGCGGCCGCGCTGCGCGCCGCGGTGCACGGCTTCACGATGCAGGGCGGCACGCAGAAGGAGATCGCGGTCGCCGCGCATGTCGCCCCGGCCACCCTCTCGCGCTACCTCAGCGGCGACAGGGTCGCCCCGCCCACCTTCGTCGCGCGCCTGGACTCGTTCCTCGCGGAGCGGGGCCGGCCCCTGGACGCCGGAGTGCGGGAGCGGCTTGACGAGCTGTGCGCCCGGGCCCATGAGGCCAGCCGGTCACCGGCCGTCCAGCTGGTAATCCTCAAGCAGGAACTCGCCCGGGTACAGGGAGAGAAACAGGCCGGTGAGGCGGAACTGGCCGCGCTCAAGGAGCATGCGGACCAGCTGGCCGGTGAGCTGGAGCAGGCGCTGGAGCAGGCCCGCCACGCGGAGACGGGACTAGGCGTCCTCGAACAGCGTGTCACCGAGCAGGACAAGAAGCTCCAGGACGCCCAGGCCTACACCCGCCGGCTGGAGGCGGAACTCACCGCGCAGCACGACCAGGTCGTCCTCGTACAGCGAGAAGTCGAAGTCCTGCGCCGCCAGAACAAGACCCTCCTCGACGAGAGCACCGCCACCACCATGTCCGGCGGAACGCTCGAAGGCGCCGTTCCCGCCGTGTCAACGCAGGCCACCAGCGGGAAGGCGGAGCGGGAAGCCCCGGCTCCCCTCCCGCCACGGGATCTTTCCACCAGCACCTTCAAGCCGCTGATGCCAACCCCCGCGCCTCCGCCGGAGCGCAGGCCGCTCCTGGGTCGTGCGGACACCAAAGAACAGTTCACAGGGCAGCTGCGGGCGCTACGCGCCCGGGCCGGCGGCAAGAGGGTCTGGCCAGCCGAAAAACTCGCCGGCCTGAGCCCCAGCAGGCCCTACGGCAACAGCTCCACGCAAGAGGACACTGCCCTGATGGACCGATGGTTCGCCAATGGCGAGTTCCCGCACGACTGGCGCCGGCTTAGGCCGGTCCTGCGCGGGCTGGGCGCAACCTCTTTAGAGGTCAAAACCTTCGCCGCCTCCTACGACAGGATCGGGAAAGGGCGCACGGCCAGGACGTCGGACGTGATGACGGCGGTCCTTGTCCTGGCCGCGATGGCCGTGATCTACCTCGGCGCCACCGCCGTCCTCCAAAGCGATACCGAATCGGGGACCTCGAAGACCCTCACCGCCCTCGGAGCGCTACTGGCCTCCGCGATCATCGGGGGAACAGGCGCGACACTGATCGCTCCGAACCCCGACAAGCCCTCTCCCCACGCGGAGTGGCCCTACACCCTGATCTTCTGCTGTGCCCCGATCACCCTGATCGCCAGCGTCATCGTCCCGTTCGCCACCGGCACCGACACCTGGGGCCACTGGATCGCAGACCTACTCGGACTGCTCTGACACACCACGACGGAGAGCCCCGCGTTCCCCTGGGGAACAGCCCGGGCCACACTGGCGGGGTGATCACGCGCCGCCCGCTGGGCACGGGCCCCCGTCCCGCCACCGACACCCCGGCCGCAGCCGGCCCCCGGGCACTCCTCGCGGCCGAGGCGGTCGAGGTGGCCCCGGCCGCCGAGGCCACCTCGGCCACGAGCCCCGCCGACCGGTCCGCCGCCGCGCCCGGCCGCCGCCACCTGGGCCCCGGAACTGCGGCGGCCGACCACTGACCGGCCGTCACCGGCCATATCTGTAGTCACCACTAGGCAAGCGGTGAGTTCTTTCTGCCCAGTTCAGGGCACGTTGAGGACCTGGAGCTCACCGATCGCAAGGCTGGTGGCACTCTCGCGGGTGGTAGTGAGTGTGCCGGTCTGCCCAGCGCCGGCCCAGGAGATGTTCCCGAACTCCGGTGAGTACGGGGTGCCCGGCCCGGTGCAGGTGATGGTCGCGCCGTCGCCCATCGACCACACGATCGTGCGGACCGTGGCGGTCGCGGTGACCGTCACCGACCCGGCCGAGGCGGACGCGGTGGCCGGGCCGGTGCGGGTCGGGCCCGGCCGGTTCCACATCCACACCGGCATCCCGACCAGGCCCTTGCCTTCAGGCTTCGGCACGATGCCGATGTCCGGCCCTTCCAGGCGCAGGCGCTCGACCGCCTGCTGCGCGAGCGCCTGGACGTCGACACCGCCGCTGGCCGGACCGGTCGCGGACCCGCGGATCCCGCCGCGGACGTCACCGTTCGCGCTGGGGCAGGTGACCAGGTACAGCCGCCCGCCCGGATCCCCCGGCTTCCAGCCCTCCGGTGCACCCGTGTCGAACCCCGGCGGCAGGCCCCCGGCAGGGCCGTCGGTCGGCTTCCAGTAGCAGGAGTCCGCCGAGTTGAACGTGCCCATCTCCGGGGTGGAGCAGGGCACCTCCTGGCCGTCGATCGCGCACGAGGGCCTGCCCACCTCCCCAGGGGGCTTGCCCGGCTTGCCGCCAGGCTTGCCCGGGGCGGGCTGGCCCGGGTCCTGAGCTGTGATGTCACAGTCCAGGTCCCGCGGCGGGCACACCACCCCGCCCCCAGGCCCGTCCGCGACCGCGAGCGGCACGGCGGCCGCCCAGAGCAGGCCGGCCGCCACGGCCGCCGCCCCGAGCCGGGGCCAGCTCAGCACGTGCGGTCCCGCTCGATCGTCGAGCTGTAGACCAGCCACGGCCCCGTGCCCGTGCGCTGCGCGGTCGACTTCACCACGTGCGCGGCCCGGACGGCACCGCCACCGGCGTGCCGTCCTTGCTCACCTTGTCGTAGCCGCTGGAGTCGACGCAGTCGGTGATGACCGCGCGCCGCGGATCGCTGGCGGTGTCGATCGAGTCGACCACCGCGGAGCGGGCCGGCTGCCCCGCCAACACGGTGTTCTTCTGCTGGTACCAGAACAGCGTCGCCTTGATGTCCGCAAGCGCCGTGTCGGTCGCGTAGCGCTCCAGCTCCGGGTCCAGCGCTCCCGCGGCGTATGAGCGGACCTCAGCCGCCCCCATACCCGCGTACACGGCCAGCACAGCGGCCTTCTCCGCCGCCTGAGGGTCAGCCGTCCCAGACGCCAGCACCGACGCCACAGACGGTCCTGCAGGCCCCTTCGCGTCCGTCCCCGAACCCCCGCAGCCCGCCAGGATCACAGCCGCCACCCCAACACCCGCAACCCGTAACCCGTAACCCGTAACCCGCCGCACCATGCCTCCCGCTCTCGTGATCACGCCACGCTAACGACCACAACCCCCGCAATCACCCGGGAAACCAGCCAGCCTCCACACCCACCTCATCCCCACCCGCCAACCTCCACCCCGATCCCCCCACAACCCGCCCCTTCGCCCCGCCCAGACCTAAAGTCTGGCCAGTCACCGGTCGAAAAAATGGCGCCTGCCCAGGGACGATGCGCGGTGAGTCCGCGCGCACGTTCCCCCCATGCGTACCCCCCTCGCGCACCCCCTTGGATCCCCCCATGGGCTCCCCCGATGGGTACCCCCATGTGCGCCAGGGCGGATCGGGGCCGAGCGTGTGTCACACAAGGACTCCCACGGGGGTTGACGGGCTAGCGCCATGGTCAGACCCGTGACACGGCCCCGGTGTGACAGGGCGTGTGACAGGCCGGTGTGACACCCGGCCGGGACGTGGTCGCGGCCCATGTGCACGCGGGTGCAGTGCACGCGCGAACGGCGGGGCCGCCCTGGAGAGGGCCGCCCCGCCGTCGGTTCCTCGCTCAGGCTGCGAGGCGCTCTACAAAGCGCCGGGCGTCGATCGGCGAGTTGGCGGCGCGTCGAGCTATGGCCGCTTCCGCCGCGTCGAACCAACTGGGCTTCGGGTACACCTGCTGCTTCCTGGCCCATTCGTTGTACTGGGGACCGAACTGGGAGGAGTGGAACTGAACGAGCCAGAACACGGCGAACGGGCTCACATCCCGAACCCGGGACCAGGCGGCGAACCAGGCCGGCAGCCTGTCGCGCGACACCTGGCAGCCCTGAAGGAAGCTCAGGTACTGCAGGATGTCGACGGGCATGGCCTGCCCGTTGACGATGCGGTGGGCCGTGCTTCGGGACAGGTTCCAGCCTTCGGCCCGCTCGGACAGCACTCGAAGCGACGGGCGACCGGCGGCAGCGTAGGCGTCCCGCAGGGCACGGCTCAGGTCGGCTTCGCTGGAGGCGAGGTCGGGCCGCGGTACGGCCGTAGAGCCGCTGGGCCGGCGCCAGGCCTCCTGCGCGCGGGAGTGGAGTTGCCGCGCGCGCTCGTGGTGGGGGGTGCCGCTGCTGATGCCACAGGCGCCCAGATACCCCTCAACGCACTCCCAGGTGGGCAGCGTCTTCCCAGACGCGGCGCGCTTGAGGGGGGAGGCTCCCCGCTGGCTGCGCTCCGCCAGCGTGCTGTAGGGGATACCGCCTCGCACGTCGCGGAGGAACTGGGCCAGCTCCCCCAGCGCGGGGACCGTGTGGTCGACAGGGGCTTCGGGGCGCCCCACCCGGCCCACTAGTTCACGCTCCCGTTGCCGGGGCCCCCGAGGGCGGCGTTCAGCAGCCGCCGCAGCAGGCCGCCCCCGCCGCCCTTGCCGTTCCTGACGTTGGAGGCGACCAGGACGGCGACGCTGACCGCGCCAGCGCCGCCCAGCAGGACGAGGATGTCCTGCACGGGCATGTGCGCGATGAGGCTGAGGAGCACGGCGGCCGCCAGATAGGCGGCGATGACGAAGGCGTGGGCCATGCCGAAGCGCACGCCGGAGGCCGGGGCCGAGGCCCCGTCGATCGTGTTCAATTCAGACACCCTTCACGGGTAGGGGTCGACGGCCCTCTCTAGGGCCGCCGACCGGCTGCTACTGGCTCCAACAGGCCGAATTCCGCTAGGTGATTGGCGTCACCTGAGCAGCGGAACGAAGCACTGCCGACCAAGAATCCCAGCCCGTAGCCCCTCTACGCCAAGAGCCCTGTGTTGGCCCCGAAGATGTCCCAATTGTTGGCCCCGAGCCCAACGCACCCGCATGACCTCTGACCTGCGAAAATGCTGCTTCCTGGGCGTCCGAAATTCATTGGCCCGACTTTTGTCCCAGCAAGGTAAGTGATACCTCAGCCACGGCGGCCGTAGCCTCAACCTCGTTACGCGCGCTATCCCCGATGGCGAGTCATGCGCGTTTACAGGCGCCCTGTCTGCTACTGGCTCCAACCAAGGCACACACCAGGGACATTGCGGGTCACGTTGGCGCGTGGCCCGCACGGCGGCCGATGAGCGTACCCACGGTGCGGACATCGGCCTTTGCCGTACCCGAGGCAACCAGCGGACCAAAACCCGCACAACGCCACCTGAGGGCCTTTCAGGGCCCTCTCCAACAAAGGACCCGGGGTCTCGCCGTTCGGCCCTCACGCGGCCACGCAGAGCCCGTGCCGGGCCTGTCGCGGTCCCCACTCCGGCCGGAGAGGCCGGATCCTCTCCTCGCAGGGCTTCAGCAGTCGGCCGCACTCCGGTTCCGCCCCGAGGCTGTCGCACCCATCCCAGACCCACGGTTCAGACCCCCCCACCGCAGGACACACCGCTCGTGTCGCGCCGACAGGCCGACCCGCACGACAGGCCCCCCACGACAGCTCCGGTGGGCTTCCCGCGCACGCGGGTGCACGCGCACGCGTGCACGCCTTGGGATCGGTCGCTCCGGCCGGGGCACACACAAAATCAGCCTCGGGGTCGGTGCCGGCGGGGCCGTGAGGGACCGTCACCAGGACACCGTCCGCACCAGGAAGCCGCAGGCGCCCCGCTGAGCGCCTTTCGGGAACCGCTGCGACCGGAGGGGCCGGAGGGGCCGGAGGGGCCGGAACGGGCCGGAACGGGCCGGAACGGGCCGGAACGGGCCGGAGGGGCCGGAGGGGCCGGAACGGGCGGAGGGGCCGGAACGGGCTGTGAGACGCTCAGCGGGGCGCATAGCGGCTAGAACAGGGTTGCTGCGGCCTGCGGTTCGGTCTGCTGGGCGTAGGCGGCCAACTCGGGGTGCTCCCGGACCAGCTGCTCACGCAGCCGCCGGACCTCCTCAGCCTCCGCCGCCCGGCGGGCGCGGACCTCCGCGCTCTTGGCCGCTTCGCGCCCGGCGTGCTCGGCGCAGGCGTCGGCCAGCATCGCGTTCCACTGGGCGGCCGCCTTGGCCCTCTCGGCCTGGGCGGCGTACGCCGCGTCCCGCTCGGCGAGCAGGTCCGCCGTGGCGTGCTCGATCAGCTCGGCCTCGGTCCGGTCGTGGCACTGCCAGCACAGGCCATCGGTCGGCCGGGTGCCCTTGCCGGTCGCTGTGCAGCCCTTGCCCTCGCAGTCCCACCACACCGGGGTCGGCCCGGTCTCCCCACGGGGCCCGGGCACGATGCCCTGCCGCCGCGCGGCAAGGCGTTCCGCCCTGCGCTTCTCGCACTTCGGGCAGACGTCCTGCGGGCCCAGTTGGATCCGGGCGCCGTCCTCGCACATCGGGTCCGGGCAATCCGTGGGCGGGCGCACCAGGCCCACCGCAACACCGACCGCTGAGCCGATCCCCTTGCCGCCCGGCAAGGCGTCCGTGGCGTAGCCGTGGTTCCACCACCGGCGCCGCACCCGCGCTGCCAGCTGCTCAGCGGACCGGCGGCCAGGGCGGCCAGGATCGTGTCCCGGATGACCACCGGCCGGTACTTCGGCAGCAGGACGGTCAGGGCCTCGGGCCAGGCAGCCTCCACCATGGCCACCGCGGCGGCCTGCTCGGCCGAGAACCGGGTGCCGGCCTGGGACGCCCTTCGCAGCACGACGAGGCAGTGCCAGCGCTCAGTGAGACCCAGACCGCCCTAAGAAGCGGCGCTTGCAGGACCTCGTCCGTCTCTCGAACGACAGGCTGGATAGGGTCCTTGGATCCGAGCGGGGCCTCCCAGCCGACCTGGCTGAGCTCTCTGCCCATCACCGGTGAGCGAGCAAGCGGGCGCGCAGCTGGTGGGCTGGCTGGGTTCGCGGAGATCGGTCATGACCGGTGACCGATGGAGGCCGGGCCGGTCACCGGTCATAGGGGCGAAGGCGGTCACTTGACCATCGGCCATCGGTCAAAGCACAGGTCAGAGGCACTTGGCGCTGCGGGGACCGGTTCACCGTCGACCGGGTGAACGTGACGGCGGACCCCTGGCCCCGCCCAGTCATCCGTCTCTCAGGAATGGCCGTTGGCTGGGCTTCGGATCGGTCGTGGCTGCTGGTGAGCGAGTCGATCGGGGGACCGGGCATGCCTCAGCAGTCACCAGCGCCTGTCACCAGTCACCAGTCACCAGTCACCAGCGTCGGTCACCAGCGTCGGTCACCGGTGTCGCTCGCCGGTCACCTTCAGGGTCACCGGTCATCGGTCATGAGGGTGTGATCAGCTTCAGACCGAGCGAAGGTGCGCGCGCCCGTGCTGCCGGCGTTGCTCGGCGAGGTGCTTGCCTGCGTCGATCACGCGGCGCTGACCGGTCTTCGGCGACACCCCCAAGCGGCGGGCAGCCTCTGCCCCGGACAGCCTCGCACCGGTTTCCTCTGCCTCGACCAGCCATCCGGCGACGGTAAGAATCTGCTGCTGGACCGGGCCCAGGTCAGCCTCCTCGGTCTGCTGCTCGGGCAGCCGAGCAGCGGCCGCACCAGTATCGGTGGCAGTGGCCTGCCAGTGCCCGGTCTCCCCTGATGCTGCGGGGCCCAGATGATCGGTCAGGACGTCGAAGGAGGTCTGCTGGTGACTTGCTACAGCCGACAGTCGATCATCTGCCGACGGCGCCGGTACCTGGCCGGACTCAGGTGCCGTTTCGGCGGGTGCGCGGACGTCACTTCGGGCCGCCGAGGGCTCAAAGAAGGGGTGGGGACCGCCGCCCGTTCGGTGACCGGTCACCGAACCCTCATCGGTCAGGGCCTTCCGGCTTCCGGGGAACCCGGCCAGCAGTTCCTCCACCTCTCTGGCGGGCAGAGGCCCGCCCGACATCGGGTCCACCACTCCGTAGGCCTCGGCCAGGTGCGAGACGAACGCAGCGGCGTCAGGGAACTCGCCAATACGCGCCGCGTAAGAGCGGTATGCCTCCCAGAGCTCCATCTCCGTCAAATGACCGGGCTCGGCGGCCCTGGGAGCGATTGGCTGTGGCCCGCTCGCCGCTGACTCGTCGCGACCGTAAAGATGGGCGGGACCGAACCCGTCCTGATCGGCAGCCGGCTCCAATGCGTGAGTGAAGCCCGCATCCGTACCTGTGGGACCCGCTACAGACCGCTCCCCCACCGTGCCTGGAGCAGCCACCGAAACGCGCCGAGGTGTATCAGCCCGCTCTACCGTCTGGTGATCGGCAGTCTCCGGCGCCGACGGCAATACGGCCGGCTCTATCCCCGTCACCGCCAGCGCCTCCGGCGCCGTCCGCGACAGCGGCACACCGATGCGGGCGAGCCGCAGCGGCATCAGCGCCTCCACCGGGGCCTTGCGCCGCCAGGCCCGCCCGTACCGCGCCTGCAGCCGGGCCTGGTATATCAGCCGGTCCTGCTCCATGCCGACCGCCTGCTCGTAGGAGCGCAGCTCCCACAGCTTCATCCGGCGCCACAGCTTGAACGTGGGCACCGGCGACAGCAGCCACCGGGTGATGCGCACGCCCTCCATGTGCCGGTCCGCGGTGATGTCCGCGATCCGGCCCACCGCGTGCCGGGCCGCCTCCACCGTCACCACGAACAGGATCGGGATCACGGCGTGCATACCGACGCCCAGCGGGTCCGGCCAGGCCGCGGCACCGTTGAAGGCGATCGTCGCGATCGTCAGCAGCCACGCCGTCTGGCGCAGCAGCGGGAAGGGGATCCGGATCCACGTCAGCAGCAGGTCCAGCGCGAGCAGCACGCAGATGCCCGCGTCGATGCCGATGGGGAAGACGAGCGAGAAGTTACCGAAGCCTTTTTGCAGGGCGAGCGCGCGCACCGCGGAGTACGAGCCCGCGAAACCAATCGCCGCGATGACGACGGCCCCGGCGACCACGACGCCGATGAGTATCCGGTGCGTACGAGACAGCTGAAGCTGAGTCACGTGCTCCTACCCCTCCATCAGTCCCTGTCCTGATCATCGTTCACATTCCCATCGGCCAGGCACAGGACGCCGCAATAATCAGCAGAAGAGGCGCAGGCGCCGTTTTCAGGCAGGGCTTCAACCACCGGTGACGGATAACGCGGACCTGCCGTCGCAACGTGCCGACTAGCACCCTGCACACACGAGGAACTGCAACGGACCCGCTCAGCGACTGCTCAGCCACAGAAGGTGCGCCCCAGCGATTCCCGCACGCGTCATGCGGCACAAGGGAGCTACTCCGCACCATCGACGGCATCAGCCACTGTGCTGCTGGCCTCCAACCACAACCACAGACTTCCCGCCACAAGTCGAGCGTGCTGTACCGACGACGCGAGTACCGGAGCGAAGCGCAGGGCGCAGCCAACCCGTGGGGTCCGCACTGGCATGCCGGAGATCAGCCGACGATGCATGAAACTCAGCCGGGGGCGGGGAGGTGTCTTTGTAGATAGCGGCATCTCCCTGACCTGTATAAACACTCGCGATCCATGCAGATGCCTGCATGGAAAGGTGCTCTCAGGACCCGAGTTGCATGCACGCTCACGCATGGAGGTCACACGTCAAGAGACCGCAACGCGCCGATGCATGGAACCATGAATTAGATGACGTACTTGATATATAAGTGAGGTGGTTCGAACGAAGGAGCATCTCTAGTGGCACAGCCAGCTAGGCGCCCGGCAACACCCCTGCCCCAGCAGAGCGCCAGGCTTGTTCCCGTTCCCCGGCAGGCGTCGGCGTTCGATGACACCCGCAGCGCGCATCAGATCCTCAAGTCGCTGGAAAAGATCAGCCGTAATGGCGGGCACTTCACTGCCGACCCGCCCCCGAAGCGCTACGGCTTCGAAGGCGGTACCCACACGAATGTGTCCCAAGTGCTGCAGGAGAATCTGTGGAGGTTCAACCTCTCGGGCCCAGCCCGCAACCTTCTGGACCACATGTCGGTGACTCACAACGAGGAGGGAGTCGTGGCAGCGAAGCAGACAGCACTGGCAGCCCACTTCGGGTGTTCGCAGTCCAAGATCAGCCGGGCCCTGACCGAGTTATCGAAGCACCACTTCACTTGGAAGGTGAAGCGGGGCGAGTACCAGCTCAACCCGACATACTCCTACCGGTTCAGCAGCACCAAGCACCAAGCCCTGCTCCGCAGGATCGGCGCGGCAACGCTGAAAGCCCACAAGATCGTGATCCCTCCTGCGCCAGAGACGAGGTCGTCCTCATGAACGCCGTCCCCGGCTTCCACAACCCTGAGATCTGGGAACACCTGCCGAACGCCGGGCTGAGCCCTACCGCCCGCGACGTCTTCGACATCCTCACCGCCCGCCAGGAACCCGGCGGCACCGTACACATCCGCCAGGACCAGATCGCCGAGCGTCTCGGCATCCCCCAGGCCACCGTGTCCCGCGCAGTCGGCCAACTCAAGGACAAGGGCATCATCGAAGGCCGAGTCCGTCGCGGCCGCATGCTGATTCACCCTCTGCTCGCCGGCTACGTGTCACTGGCTCACATGGTCAATCACATCCAGGACCCCGCCACGCACATCTGGCCGCTGAACTTCCCCACCGGCGAAATCCGCCCGCCACGCCGCAGCGACCCCCGGACCGGAACCGGTTTCGACCCGGACCCCGACGGCGGCGAGGAAGCTCGTGAGGACAAGCCTCACCCCACACTCCTGCTGGCCGGCTGAAAACAGACAGACTGATGTGCCCACTACGTGGCCAGGTCGGTAACGCCTCCCTCCAGGCTCGTCCCTTGCAACACTGCGGCACCAACCGAATCCGAGGACAGCGAGCTTCCGCCGTCGACATCCTCGGCTGCGAGGGGGATCGAACACTCCCAGGTGTATGTAGTCGGCGAATGCGGGGCAGGTTCCCGGCGCCAAGAGGGCCGGGGAAAGAGCGTGCGAGCTCTAGGCGCCGAGAGCAGCAGCGCCTGGAGCCCGCCTCAGCAGGGCCTCGGACACGGCGTGCCCGAAGGCAGAGCCCTTCGTCCTGCCGAACGCCGTGTCCGAACCCGGGGTGCGGCATCGGGTCTTGGCGCTCAGGGGTCGCCTCCGGGGCAGGGCACGACCACACAGGCGTGTCGAGGAAGCTGGTGCCGTGCCGAGCACTCACCCCGCCACGGGCCACGGCACCGGGTGGAAGAAACTTGCCGCAGGGCCAGCACGCCCGGCCCTGGGCCTGTTCCCATGTCAGTTCGCTGAGCTCCGGAAGGGGTGCGTCCTGGCACCGCACCGATAGGGCAGCCTGCATGGCGATCACGGGGGCACTGGAGCCAAGGTGCTCGATCATTCGGCGGCCTTGAGGTTGGTGGCTGCGGTCGACAACTCGATGCCGTCGGAGCCGCGGATGTAGGCCAGCTCCACCCATCGCTCGTAGAGGACGTTGTCCGACACGTTTTCGTTGGTGACGGCCATCAGCTCGCCCTCGGTGCCGGACGCGATGTCTCGGACGCGGCGGCCGAGCAGGGGATGCTCGTCGTGCCCGAAGCCGAGTCTGTGGTTCGCGCTCATTGGTCGGTCTCTTCCATGTCGTCGTCGCAGGTGTGTGGCGATCGCAGCGGCCCTCGTGGGAGCCCTGTCCCTGGTGCGCTGGCGCCGCACCGCCGCAGCCGGGCCTTCTTTCGGGGCGGGCGAGGGAACCCGGCCCAGGCGTACGGCCGGCACCCTGGCCAGGACCGCGAGCCTGCTCCTGGCCTCCGTCCCGGTCATCCTCACCACTACGGCCGGGCTCATCGCCGGAGCGGGCAACCGCGCAGCACTGTTCAGTCGGCCAGGACCCAGCACCCTCGCGCTCATCCTGTACTGCCTGATCGGGCTGTGCGTCCTCGCCGCGATCGCCGGCGCCAGCATCGTGATCACCATCTGGCCGGTCAACAAGCTGGGCGCCACCGACGCCCTGCCCTACATGACCGCCCTCACGCTGATCACCACGCTTATCGCGCTCACCGCCGGGAACTTCATCACCTACCAGCCCCTCGTCACAGCCGGCACCTGGATCGCCACCACCGCAGGCCTTCTGTAGGGAGGCGGGCGTCGGCTGCTCAGTGGCCGCAGGCCGGCTTGGGGTGGTCGAGGTAGGCCCGGCTATCCGGACCGACCTGTCCATCGGCCTTGATGCCGCTGCAGGCCTGGACGGTCGGTTCGTGCGTGTTGGTGTGCTTGCCGGAAGCAAGATTTGGGCTGTCAGAGCAGGCTCAGCACCGTGAGGAAGACGCCGACCACCCCGAGGACCACCTGGAACAGGAGGGTCAGCACCGTGCGCACGGTGCCCCGGCCCGCTTCGACGAGGACTGCTCGTTCCGGGCTCGACGGGAGATAGCGCAGTCGCATCTGCGCGCCCAGTGGCCGTCGCCGGTCGACGTCGGTGTCGAGCCGGTACTCGCGCCCGTCGGCCGCACGGAAGCCCACGATGGCGTGCTGCAGGCCCGCCCGGCCCTGGTCTCCAGGTAGCACGTAGGCGTCCAGCACCCTGCCCTCGGCGGGTAGCCCTTCGTCGAACGTCTTGCGGACGAGCAGCCACCGACTGCAGGCACGCACCGCGAGCGCGACGGAGAGCGATATGGCGAGGAGCCCGACAGAACCCAGCAGCAGCCGGTGGCCGTCCTCACGCAAGAATTCCATGGCGCCCTTCCACGTCGACCTACCGCCGGGCCGGCCACCGTCCGTCGCGCGGCCGGACGAAATCTACCGATCTTGCTGCCGCAAGCACCGGGCAACGGCACGGGGCAGCGCCACCGGCGACCGCGCTGGCCGCGGCCGTCCTGCCAGGCCAGGCGGCCCGGGACGGTGGAAGCAGGTATGGGGGCACGGCAGGCCATAGCGCCTGCCGCCTGCCCGGGTTGCTCTCCTGTCAGGGGCTGCCGATGGGAGACCAGGATCCTGGTGTGCTGGAGTATTCGTAGATGTTGGAGAGGTCTGCGCTGACGCTGTAGAGGCGGTCCTTGGTCGCGACGAAGGAACTGACGGAATCACCGATGACAGTCCAGATCTTCTTGGACCGGTCGTACTCCTGGAGCTTCCCGCCGGTGGTGTCGGTCGTGTAGAGGGTCGTGGGGCTGGTGAAGATCCGGTCGGTCGCGCCTCGCACCGGGTGCCAGACACCCGGCGTGCCGCTGTATTCGAAGGTGCCCTGGTGGTCGGGGCCGACGCCGTAGAGGTGGCTGGCGGTCGCCGCGAAGGAGCTGCCCGGGCCACCGATGACCGTCCAGGTCTTCTTCGACCCGTCGTACTCCTCGATGTTGCCGGTGCCGCTGTCGGTGGCGTACAGCGTCGTGGGGCTCGTGAAGATCCGGTCGGTCGCGCCTCGCACCGGGTGCCAGACACCCGGCGTGCCGCTGTACTCCATCGTGCCCAGGGTGCCGACGCCGTAGAGGTGGCTGGCGGTCGCCGCGAAGGAGCTGCCCGGGCCACCGATGACCGTCCAGGTCTTCTTCGACCCGTCGTACTCCTCGATGTTGCCGGTGCCGCTGTCGGTGGCGTAGAGCGTCGTGGGGCTCGTGATGATCCGGTTGGTCGCGTGGTTACGGATGACGGTCCAGGCGCCGGCCTTGCCGGTGTACTCCTCGACCTGTGCGTCGGCGGTGATGCGGTAGAGGCGGCTGGAGGTCGCGGCCACTGCGCTGGCCCCGCCGCCCTGGGGCCGGGTCGGCGCCGGCGATGCCTGGGCGGATGACGTCGGGGGCGTGGGCCGGGATTCCTCCGGGGCCGTCGGACCGGTGGATAACGAGCCCGGTTCCACGGGCGCCGTGCTCTGCCGGCCCTGCCCGGGGTCGCCCAGCGAGGACGCGGTGTCGGGCTGGTCCTTCGAGCGCTGGACCTGGTTGGCGATGACGAGGACCGCGACCAGCGCCGCGAGCGCCGCCCACTGCGCAGGTGTCCTCCAGCGCCTCAGCCGGGCCGCGCGCGGGACAAGGCCGGTCGGTGGGGCCGCTTCCGCCGCGTCGGTGCGGGAACTCGGGTCCGCCGGGGCCGCCGGCGGTTGGTCCGGGGCGCTCTGCGCGGCCTCGCCCGGGCGGTTCGGCGCGGCGTCGTCCGAGGCCGGCGGGCTGTCCGCGAACAACCCGGCCGTGTCGTCGCGGACGATCGCCGAAGCCGGAGCCTGGTCAGGGTCGGGAGCAGGGCTGCCCGGGGCCGGGACCGACGTGGGGGCGGGGCCCGGAGCCGGTGCGGCGGCGGGCGGGGCAGGGGTTGCTGCCATGGCGGCGGCGTGGAGGCGGCGTGCCTCCTGGAGCTTGGCACCTCTGGTGCGGGCGTCGCGGGGGAAGCGGTCCTCGATGATCTGGTTGAGGCGGGGCAGCGGAATGATCTTCAGGCCGGAGCGGTACTCGCTCCACACGCTCCTGCTCAGCTGGTACTGCTCCTCCAGCCGGCTCACCGTGTCCTGCGCGATCAGCTCCCGCAGGAACCGCGCGAGGGCGTTCGCCTCGGCCGTGCGGCCCTTTAACGGCCCCGGAAGGCGCCCCGGTCGGTTCATCTCTCCCCCTTCGACGTCCGGCGTGTTCGGTCAAGTTCGCGCAAGTTCGCGGTTGTCCGGTGTCCCTCACCCCGCTGACCTGCGCTGATCCCTCAACGCCCCAACGGATAATCAGATCAGGTTCCAGCGTGGTGTTCCACCGCTTCCGCCAACCAGGACAGCGGGATCACCACAGCGAAGGGACCACCGTGTACCGAGGGTTCATCCGCAGGCCCAAGCGCCTCGCGGCAGTGACGGGGCTGGCCATCGCCGTCGGCCTGGCCGTCGTACCCGCCCAGGCCGACAGCAGGCCCAGCTACGAGTCCCCCGTCTCGACGGGGACCACCGGCCAGGGTGCGGCCCCGGGCGGGCCGGTCACCCGTGACCAGGTCATCGCCCGCGCCAGGCACTGGGTGGAGAAGACCGTTCCCTACAGCCAGTCGCACTGGTGGAAGGACGACGCGACCGGCGGCCGCTACCGGCAGGACTGCTCGGGGTTCGTCTCCATGGCCTGGCAGCTGAAGGACAGCCTCACGACCCAGTCGCTGCCCGACGTCGCAGACAAGCTCGCCGGCTTCTCCGAGCTGGAGGCGGGTGACGCCCTCGACTACCCGGCCGCCCACGCCCTGCTCTTCGGCGGCTGGACCGACAAGGCCAAGGGCGACTTCGTCTACTACAGCGAGAGCCGTGGCGGGCGGCCCGCACTCAAGGAGAGCGCCAACATCCACGACAGCCGCATCGCCGGCCACCCCCGCACCGTGTACGTCCCGCTGCGGTACAAGAAGCTCGTCACCACCCCGGCGCCCGCCCCGGCAGCGACCGCGCCGTCGGGCACGGCGTCGCCCGCCGTTCCTGTACCGCCGGGCCCCACGGGGAAGCCGACCGCGCCGGACGCGACCGCGCCGGCGCCCGCCGCCAAGGCCCCGGCCGCCGAAGCCAGCGAGGCGGGAACGAGCTTCGCCGCCACCGACGACCAGCTGTACGCCGTCTCCCCCAACCACTCCGCCGTCTACGAGTACACCGGCAAGGCCGGTACGTGGACGAGGGTCCGCGGTACCACGGGCCGTATCTACACCAGCGGCAGCACCCTCTACGCCACCGACCTCGGCAACGGCGACATCCACCAGTACGACCGCGCCCGCAAGACGTGGACCCGCATCGGCGGCCCCGGCGCGGAGTTCGCCGCCACGAACGGGCGCCTGTACGGCATCAGCCCCGACCGCTCCGCCGTCTACGAGTACACCGGCAAGGCCGGTACGTGGATCCGGATCGGCGGCCCCGCCGACCGCATCTACGCCGGCGGCGGTGCCCTCTACGCCACCGGCCCCCGCGGCGGCGGCATCCACCAGTACGACGGCGCGAAGAAGACCTGGACCCGCATCGGCGGCCCCGGCGCGGAGTTCGCCGTGGCCGGCGACCGCCTCTACGGCATCAGCCCCGACCAGCAGGGCCTGTACGAGTACAGCGGCAAGGCAGGCACGTGGATGAAGGTCCGCGGTGCCACCGGCCACCTCTACACCAACGGCAGCACCCTTTACGCCACCGACGGCGCGGGCGCGATCCACCAGTACGACCGGTCCGGGAAGACCTGGACCTCGATCGGCGGGCCCGGCGCGGACTTCGCCGCCACCCGCGACCGGCTCTACGGCGCCAGCCCCGACCACAGCGGGGTCTGGGAGTACACCGGCCGCCCCGGGGTGTGGATCCGCATCGGCAGCCCGGTCGCACCCTGACCGGCATCGCGCCGCTGGACTCCCTCACACCACTTTGCGTCGAACATCCCAGAAAGGGATCGCAATGCACCCCATCGTGCCCACGCACACATGGCAGGCCCCCCGGCGGGCCGCCACCCTGTGGCGCAGGTTCCACGGAGCGTTCCGCATGCTGTGCCTGCTGGCCGTCGGAGTCGTGGCCCTCGGCGTCGCCGCGAACGCAGCACCCGCCAAGCGGCAGGTCGCACAAGCCTCCGGCCCGGTCGCACTGGAGCAGATCGTCGCCGCCGGGGACTCGGTCTTCGCTCTGGCCGCCGACCAGCGGGGCGTCTACGAATGGTCCAAGCACCAGGACAACTGGCAGAAGGTGAAGGGCGACGCGCAGAAGCTCTATGCAGGCGGTGGCAGCGTGTACGCGATCGAACCGGGCCGCGGCGACATCAGCAAGTACGGCGGCAATCCTGGCCAGTGGAACCGCATCGGCGGCCCCGGCGCCACCTTCGCCGCCACCAGCAAGCACCTCTACGGCATCAGCCCCGACGGCTCCGAGGTCCGGGAGTACACCGGCCGGGGCGAGACGTGGAACAAGGTCGGCGGCCGAGCCAAGAACCTCTACACCGGCCCGGACAGCACCCTGTACGCGACCAACCCGGACACCGGCAACCTCTACAAGTACAACGGTCAGTGGAGCGCCGTCGGCGGCCCCGGCGCCACGTTCGCCGTCACCGACAACAACCTCTACGGACTGACCCCCGACCGCACCTCGGTGGTCGAGTACGACACGGGCAAGAAGAAGTGGAACAAGGTCGGCGGGCCCGCCGGAAACATCTTCGCCAGCAACACCCTCTACGCCACCAGCCTCGGCACTGGCGACCTCTTCAAGTACAACGGCCGCCCCAACCTGTGGAACCGCATCAGCGGTCCCGCGGCTGCCTTCGCGACCAGCGGAGACCACCTCTACCGCCTCGCCCCCGACCACCGCTCCGTCCAGAAGTACGACGGCAACGGTGCGACGGAGGAGTGGGCCACCCTCGGAGCGCCGGCCGCAGGCCCCGCCCCGTCCGCCGAGGCGAAGACCGCCCTCTACAAGAGCTGGAACCAGCTCGGCGACGAAAGCCGCAAGGCCTGGACGACCGCCCGCGACGAACACCTTCGTGGCGTACCCGACCCCTACGGATTCCGGTGGTCCACGAACTATTGCAACCTCTCCCGCGACATTCCCTTCAAGGAGTTCGACTTCCGGGACGCGTGCGCCCGGCACGACTTCCTGTCCCGCAACTACCGCGACATGTACGGGGAGAAGGCCTTCAGCAACAACCCCGACGGCCAGAGGCACATCGACACCATTCTGCGGGAGGACATGCGCGACACCTGCAAGGACAGGGCCCCCGTTGTGAAGCAGTCGTGCGAGGGCACTGCCTGGACGTACTACACAGTTGTGGCAGATGTCTCGGCCATCCCCGACAGCTTCAACCCGAAGGGGTGGTTCAAGGAACTCGCCGAGGGATTCGCCGGGCCCCCGTGGATGCGATGACCCGACCCGTCACGCGCGGAGAGGCCTGCCTTCGTCAAGGATCTGAACGACCCGCGGTGAATACAGCCGCAAGGCCTTCCAGAACAACGACGACGGCCACAACCACATCGACGTGGTCTTGGAAGACGACTTAATCGGGACCTCCAAGGACCGAGCACTACCCACCTGCCCGGCCAGCACCCAGCTGGCCGGGCAGACGCAGTCCCGGGTCGGGCGGAGCCCCCGTGCCCCGCATCCGCCGCGTGCAACAGCTCCGTCGTGCCGCGCACCAGCGCGCTGCCGTTCCGACACAGCACTGAGAGCAACGCCGAAGTGCGCCCAAGGGCCGCACCATCTGCCCGCCGGGACGTAAGGAGATGGAGCCCCGGACGGCTGACGATCCCGGGTTCTGACCCGCTCACCCCATCGGGGGGTAGCCGTACGTCTGATCGTCCGTCTCCCCCGGGACGACGGGATTGTTCCTCATTTCGCGCACGACCAGGGGAATGAGAGAGGTCACGAACAGGAAGAAACCGCTGCCGGTGAACCACCATCCGGCGGTCGTCAGGTCGGAGGAGCCGGGGGCTTGCTGGAACTGCCCGATGACGAAGAGCACCAAACTGACCACGACGGTGCCCACGGCCACCCGCGCCAGCCCGGCGAAGCCGGCCTCCGTGGACTCCGGAGGCGTCGCGGGACCGGCCGCAGCGGGGGGCGGCACCGGGTTACCGGCACCGGCGGTGGCCTGCGTTGCCGCCCCGGCAACACGCGACTTGCCTGCGGCTTCGCCGTCCTCCCGCGCGGCGGGATGCCGGTCGAGGACCTGCCCGACCGCCTGCAGCGCCGGGGCGAACATCGTGTCCTCATCGTGCCGGCCCTGCTTCTCCTGTTCGGCTTCGGCCGCCGCCAGTTCCACCTGCAGGCCCACCAGGTCCTCGCGCAGCCGGGCCGACTCCACGCGCAGCTGGTCGCGTTCCTGTCGTAGGGCGCTCGCCTCTGCGGCCGAGTCCTCCAGCAGGCTGCGGACGGCCTGGATCTTGTTCTCCTGCGCGAGCAGGTCCTGGCGCAGGCGGGCTTCCTCCTCTTCCCGGCCCCGCAACTGCTCCTCGCCCTCGACTCGGGCCTGGTGGAACTGGTCGTCGAAGTCGGTGCGGTCGCGTCGGCGGGCGTCCTGTTCCTCCTGGAGCAGGGTGCGCAGGCGGGCGGTCTCCTGCTGATGGTGCTGTTGCCGGGTACAGAGTTCGTCCTCGGCGGCGGTGAGGGCCTGGCTGGTGGTCTCGTGGCGGGCCAGGAGGTCGTCGTAGTCCGCCTGCTGTCGGCGGTGCTCTCCGGTCACGGTTTCCAGACGGGCCTGCACACGGTCGTGCAGGAGGACGGTCTCCTCGTACGCGTCGGCCATCACCAGGCGGTCGGCGAAAGCCGGGTGCGCCTCCCCCAGGGCGGCGGTGTGCATGCGCAGCAACTGGGCCCTCACCTCGTCGGTCACCCCGCAGAGCTGGATGATCGCCTCGACGGTGGAGCGCTGGGGAAGCCGGTCTCCTGAGAGGTTCCTCGACAGGGTCGAAGTGCTCGTCTCCGCACCTGGGGCGACGTTCTTACTCGCCAGGTCCGCGGCCGCGATCAGGGACCGGAGGTGCTGCACGAGCGCCAGCTTGTGCGGACGATTCTCGAAGACTTTCGGATTCAGCTTCTTCAGCGGCCGACGCGCCGGCCGGGGCGGTCCGCCGCCGGGGGTTCCTCCGTCGCCAGTTCCCTCCTCGGCAACACCCGTCATGTCTGTTCCCCCAGTTGACAGCTACGGAAAGAAGATCGTTTCCCTTGGCGCACCCGCTTGCGGGACGCAACTCTCTAACCACACCCCGAGGAGTGCAGCCTCGATGGCAGCCCGGCAGGGGGTGACGTTCCGCGACCTTCTATGTACTGAGGAGAACCATCATGCCGAGCCGTCCTGCCCCGCGTCGCAGCTTTCCCGTCGATCTCGCCGTATTCCTGGCGATCCTGGCCACCGGCGTCATCCTCGTCCTCGTCGGTCACGTCTCCCCCGAAGCCCTTGCCGGGTACGCCTCCGCTCTCGCCGGCCTCTACGCCGCCTACCACCACCGCCCCACCCGCACACAACGGGAATCGCCCGAGACCTCGCCCACCCCCGCCGGGGAAGGCCAGAAGGATTGACCGCCTCTGACCGCCCACGCGTCGGCGCTCGGCGACCTCCGTTTCAGGGAGGATCCCGAGCGCCGCTGCCCGTCTCCGGCGCCGACAGAACGCCACAGGACCTACCGGGGCTGCTCAGCTACAGGCGAATGGGTCGTTGAGCGGCCTAGTTGGCCAGAGCAGGGTGATGGTGAGGCAAGCACCGCGTGCCAATACGAGTGCGGTTCAAGATCTATTGCCGTTGGGCTGTCCTCCCGGGACCGAAGGGTGATGCTGATGCCGTCAGTGAAGGGAGCCCTGCATGGCCTCCGAACAGCTACCAAAGCCTCACGCTTCGCCCATAGGCCCAGCCGATGGGCTTGAAACCACCTCGTCAGCTCCTCACAGGTACAAGATCTGTGCCGATGGGCGGCTCTACAAACTGAGCGTCGCCAGTCTTCCTGCCGAGTTCGCAGGCCCTTCGCCGAAATATGACGGCCCGGCGCCTGACGTGATGGAGGCCGTCTGGGCACGGGAGGCAGCGGTGACAGGAGACAGTAACGCCATAGACCGCTTCACCGCCCGGGTGCTGGTCCTGCGGCAGGGCGGCCAGTGGCGGGAGGCTGTATCGACGGCCCTCCTGGGGGACTGGGCACTCGCGCTCGATACTCCTGATGGCCTCCCCTACACGTCAGCAGTCGCCGACCTGCGCACTGAGGCGCTGGTGCTTCACCGACAACTGACACCGCTCTGGCGACGGAGGACCGGAGGCTCGCGAGTGCTGCTCTTGGATACTCCCCTCGGAGACGGGATCACGCTGTACGACCTGATCATCGGGAGTCCATCCACCCAAGAGTTGGCGCTTGGAGCCGAGCCAGACGACGCCCGATTGCGTGCCGTCCTCAACGCTCTCTCACCGGAGGAACGGAAGGTCGCCTTGGCCTGGGCGCGACCGGAAGTAGCCACCTGGACGGAGGCAGCCGCGGCCGCGGCCGTTGCCGAAGCCGATTCAATGGCTCTCGGCGAACGAGTACGACGCAAACTCAAGCGGCTAGGGAAGCTACAGGCCGAACGGACTGCAGCCTCAGCGGCATACAAGACCGAGTGGGGCCTCCGATGAGCCTGCTCACCGCCGCGGTGCCCGAGTTTCTCGGAAGCCTGGCCGCCGCGATCACATTGGCTGCGGGAGCCCGGGTCTTCCGCGCGGTTCGCTACCGCCGGCATGCAACACATGGCGCGACACGCGCTCCTGCACCCCCCAGTGCACAACGAGCCGCCTCAGACGATCATTCGAATACGTGACCACCAGCGCTTCCTGCATGAGGTCCGCCGGACGCCGAAAACGGGCGCCGGGTCCGCTGCGACGGCGAGATCCGCGGCCGAGCCATCGGACCCGGCGATCTCCTGGAGTTCCTGCGACGGGCTGGCCTGGACCCGGGCGACGTCCGCCTCGATGACGCACGCCTGACCGAGTGGCGCGGCGGCGGGCCAGCCGTCTGGACCCCGGATGCCCGCGAGAAGTGAGCGAGTCCGGGTGAGGGGGCCCTGCGGAAGCTGTGAGTGAAGCTCCGAACGCGGCGGAGGGGAGCCACCCAAATTTGGGTGGCTCCCCTCCGCCGTGCCGTGATCAGCGCTTCCTGCACGGCCGGAACGCGGACGGGTGGCGATCTGCCCGGTCCCTGTGCCGCTCATCCATCCGGGGGGGGTAGTCGTACGTCTGGTCGTACCGGGCGCGCTAATGGCCGCGAGCCCGCAGGGCGCAGGGGTCGGGTTTGGTCTGGGCCGGTGATGTGGTTGGCGTCGGTGAGGTGCTGGGCGTGGGGGTAGGGCTCGGTGTGGGTGAGCTGCTCGGTGTGGGAGAGGGGTTCGTTGAAGCGCTGGAGGACGGCACGTTCTGAAAGAAGCCAGAGGGGGGCGTGCCGGAAGGCCAGATGATGGCCGCCGGCTCGTAGGCGAACGCCGCCTGCTGCACCTGTCCCCGGCCTTCGAGACCAGCTCGGGGCATGAGCTGGTCGGCGGCTTGGGCCTGGTTGGGCTGACAGGTGCCAGGGGTCCCGGTGAGGGAGTCCCCCGCCAGGACCGCGGCCAGGGCCAGACCGGCCACCGCGGTCGCCGCGGCCAACGGACGTAACGCGGGGCGCAGGACGAGGGCTTTCCCCTGGCGCCACAACAGCACGCCGGAGCCAGCGGAGCCGGCGGCGCCAGCCCGAGTGTGCGGGCCGTCGCCTTCTCGCGGTGGCGACCCGTGTGCTTGGGCGGCCGTGCGGCGGGCGCGCTCTATGAGCTCGTCGGCGTCGTGCCGGGCCTGGGCGCGTACTTGGGCGGCGTCGGCTTCCGCGGTCGTGCGGATGCGGTCCGCCTCCGCGTGGGCGTCCTTGCGGACGGCTTCGGCTTCCAGGGTGGCATCGTCGAGGGTCTGCCGCACGGTAGCGCGGACCCGTCTACTTGCAGGCTGGGCCTGGCGCTGGAGCAGCTTCACGTCCTGCCAGCGGCCGCGCCAGGCATCCGCGAGTTCGGGATCGACCCGGAACCCGGCCGCAGCGGCCGGATCCAGGTCCCCGGGAGTGGTGACGACCCGGACGAACTCGAGCAGTGCCTCCCGCGAGGTGAAGCGCGTGCCGGCCAGCATCTCGTTGAGACCGGCCTTGGTCAGCCTCGGCCTCACCGCGGCAGCGGCAATCGTCGCGTAGGACGGAGCGCCATTGGTGATGTGCAGCCGGTTCAGCTCATGCGTGAACTCCCGCAGCGCGTTCTCGAACGCGGTGATGGCGGTGGCGTCGTGCGGTTCGATCCCGGGATCTTCTTCTGTCACCGGATCACCCCCCTTGTCCGGAAAGCAACGCTAGAGGGCCCCGACGCCGTACGTACACGGAATCTGTCGAACGATGCTGAACGCCTGACGGCGTTCGAGATCAGGCCCGTTCCCCAGGGCTGTGACCAGCGGTGTCCGGGTCCATGCGGGCCCGTACGGATCACTAGGAACCCGCCCCGGTGACCGCTCTCCTGGAGACATGACCCACAACGACGCGACACCCCAGACACCCGACCCCGTACGGCCCCCCACCCAGCCGGAGCCGCCCGCACCCCCGGCAGCGCCCCGGAACGGAACCCACGACACCTTCGTGCTGATCGCCCTCCTCGGCACCTGCGCAGGCGTCTACCTCGCCGTCGGGGAAGCCGGCTTCGCAGGCGTCATCAGCGCCGTCGCCGGCCTCTACGGCACCTGGCGCATGCGCCACTGAACCCGTGAAGGATCGAACAGCTCATCCGGCTCTCCCGCAGACCGCCCGTCCGTTCCTTCCCCAGGCTCTGCCCGGCGTGGAGGCTGGAGGCTCCCGGGCGGTCATGATGCCGTTTACGTCTAGCGCTTTGTGAAGTCGTGCACTGGCCACGGGGAGAGGTCGAAGACCACCAGAGCCACCCAGGCCAGGTAGATGGCGACCGCCAGAATGCGGGCGGGCAACTTCGGTACGCGTGCAATCCTGAGCCCCCCGTACACGGGCAGAAGGCCGATGAGAGTTCCCGCGAACACGTCACCAAACCCTGCGCTACCGCCTTGAAGGAAGACGACCCGGCTCTGGCCGATCAGGTAACTGAGCACGCCGAATGACACCACCACCACACCTGCGAATGCTCGCATCATCGCGATGTCAAAGAAGGACTCCTTCTCAGCCTGGGCCGCGTCCCGCTCATCGTCACGCTCCACGAGGCCGGACCAGACCGCCGCCTGTCTTGCGCGGCTCCGGCGCGCAGCGGCCGGGCCAGGGTCTGCGCCGGCAGCCGCGTCCCGCAGAACGGGCCCGAGGTGCGCAGGGCCTGGTGAGTGGAGTGCTGGGGCCAGACGGGCGGGGCCGGCTGCGCGCAGAGGCCCGTTGAAAGGACGTCCTCCGAGATGGAATCGACCGAGCAGTCGCCCGCGGATCGTCTGCATGCTGGGCAGCCGTTCACCCCTTGTCCGTTTTGTCGGCTTTGCCGACTCCTCGCTTTGCTGCCACGCAGGTTGCTGAGGTGTTCCCCCGTCGCCGCGCACCCCCGGCCTGTCCCAGGGTGAGAGGTGTCCCGGACGGGCCCGACGGCTCGCCTGCGGACCCGTCGACGAGGAGGAGCCAGCCATGCCGGACACCCTGAAGGCCGCCGTCTGCGAGCCCAGCCTGACCCCCCGCGAGCGCCAGGTCGTGGCGCTGCTCGTGGGCGGCGAGACGTACTGCGGCATCGGCCGGATGCTGGGCATCAGCCCGCACACCGTCGACACGCACCTGCGTCGGCTGCGCGACAAGACCGGCACGGCCAACCGCACCCAGCTCGTGGTTTTCGCCCTCCAGCGCGGTTACGTCTCCTGAGCCCCACCAGGCGCGCTTGATTTTGCCCGGCTCTGCTGGCATTTGCGGGTATCTGAGCACCCTTCACTTTGCGGTCACGCACGTTGGTGAAGGGCCCGCTCCCGTACGTACGCCACCGGTCCGCGCCAGTGTTGTCCACGCACCGCAGCCGCACCACACACCGCACCGGGCCCGCTCAGCGGGCGGGCCCCGCCACGTCCCTGGGGAAACCATGCCGAAGCGCCTCGCCCTGCTCCTCACCGCCGTCGCCGCCGCCGCCCTGCTGGCCTTCCAGCCCGCTTCCCCCGCGTACGCCGACGACGTCGACTGCGGCCACATCGTGCTCCAGTCGACCGGCACGTCCCTCTCCGAAACGGAGTTCCAGGCGGGCGGCGATGGCCGGATGGAGCCGTGCGACACCTCCTGGGGCGGCTGATCCCCGCTGGGGACGCTAGGCCGGCGCCAGGTCGGTGAGCACGTACCGTCCCCCGGGCGTCAGCTCCACCGACCAGGACCAACGGGCCGGGATGTACAGCACCTCCCCCGAGCGCAGCCGGCACTGGAAGCCGTCCGCGCCCACGCCGCCCCGGTCACCGGACAGGCGCCACGTCCCCGCCCCCTCGATCTGATGGACCACTCGGTGCGCGGCGGGACCGCCCGTCCCGCCGCTCCGGGCCACCAGGTCCGTACCCGGGCCGAGTTCGAGGGCCAGCCCGTCGAGCACCTGCGACCACTCCGGGGCGCCCAGGGCCGGATGCTCGTACTCGGGCCACAGCACACCCGGCGCCCGGTCCAGATGGACCGACAGGAACAGCACCAGCTCCGTGAGATGGGCCGCGCGCTCTGCCGCCGCCCAGGGCGCGATGGTCCCGCCGCCGTCCATGCCCCGCCCCCGCTCCTCGTTCGAGACGCCGCCCGTCAGACGTCCTGCCCGGGCGGTACGACCAGCATCGGGCACCTGGCGCCCTCCGACCAGCCGCGAAAGTCCGCTCCCGAGAACACGCGACGCGACGGCGGTGCTCAGCCCGCGTCCGCTCCGGACGGCGGCTGCCCCTCGAAACCGCCGCCTGCCGCCAGCAGCCCCTGAGCAGCCGCGTGGGCACCCGCCTGGAAGCGGCTGGCGGCGCCCAGCTCCTCCATGATGTCGGCGATGTGACGGCGTGCCGTGCGCAGCGACATCCCGAGCCGCCGGGCGATGGCCTCGTCCTTGAGCCCGGCCGCGAGCAGCCGGACGATCGTCTCGTGGATCTCCCGGGAGACCTCTTCGAGCCCCTGGTCGGCGGCGTCGGCGAAGGGTGTGGCCCGGTCCCAGGTCTGCTCGAAGATCTCGCAGAGGTAGGCGACCGTGGACGGCTCCCGTATGACGACGGCACCCCAGCTGTCGTCCCTGACCGGGATGAACGCCACCTCGCGGTCGAACACGATGAGCCGGCCGAACAGCTCGTGCGCGGTGCGGTACTGGCCGCCCAGCGCCGACGCGGCGGCCACGTACGCCTGGCTGGGCCCGTTGAAGCGGGCCGTGTGGTGGTAGAGCGTACGCAGCCGGATCCCGCGTGCCAGCATCGCCCGGTCCCGCACCAGCGCCTCCTGCATCGCCTCCGGGACCCGCGCCCCGCCCCCGGGCTGGCTGGTCAGGACCTCCATGCGGCAGCGGTCCGAGGCCTGGTTGAGGGTGTTACGGACGTCCTGCACGTTCTCCAGGAGCTCCAACCCCTCACCGCGCGTGCGCCGCTGGTGGTAGCGGGCGACGAACGGGCCGAGGTCCTCGCGCATCCCGGCGAGCCCGGCCTGCTGCTCCCGTATCCGTGCCTCCACGGGCGCGGCGAGCTGCGCCAGCGCCGTCTCGGGTGCCACCGCGAACACCGCCTGCGACCCGCCGGGACCGGTCTGCGCGTGCAGCAGCCGGGCCCGCCGCAGCCGCTCCAGGCTCGCCCCGGCCTCCTCGGCGGTGATCCCCACGCCCTCGGCAACGGCCTCCGGCTCGCCCGTCCGCTGCTCCAGCACCCAGCCGTACACGGCCAGGTCGGTCTCCCCCAGCCCCTGGGCCGCTTCGAACAGTCCCGATTCCCCCTGCACTGCCACCCCTTGCCCGTCGCCGCCGGCCCGACAGGTCGTGCCGGCCGCCGGCGCATTGGATGCCCGGGCCAGGATAGGCAGAAGAGATCACCGGACGGCAGACGGACAGCCCCCGAGCACAGGGCATCGGGGGCTGTCCGCATCCGTCCGTAGGGATAGGAGGAGGAGTACGAGGAGACGTCACGCAGCGCGCATGGCGTCACGGGCGAGGGCGACCAGCGTCCGGGGAGTCAGGGCGTCCACCGCACGGCGCTGGTGCTCGATCAGCGTCGCGGCGGCCTCGGTCAGCTCCCGGTCGTCCAGCGGCCGCCCCGGGATGTGCGCCCCGTCGGCGAGGATCGCCTGCAACAGGGCGTACAGGTTCGCGGTGCCCGCCTCGCGCACGGTCAGCGACAGATGCACGGACGGCGCGTCCCCCACGGCGTCGGCGCGGTGCGCGAACCCCCGCGGTACGTACAGCACCTCGCCCGGCCGCAGCACGGTCTCCAGGAGCACGTCACCCGGGTCGCCGTCCTCCCGGGCCGGCTCCCAGTTGCCGTCGCGCGGGCCGGCGTGGATGTGCCAGCGCTTCTCGCCGCTGATCTGGATCGCGAGGACGTCGGCGTCGTCGCGGTGCAGGGGGCGGCCCTGGGTGCCGGCCGGGGTGCGGAAGAGGAACGCCTCCACCTGCCGGCCGAGTTGCTCGCCCAGCCCCGCGGTCAGCTCCCGCACGCCTTGGTGCCACTGGTCGACGTACCGCAGGAGTACGGTGGCCCGCTCCTCCTCGACCAGGCGCCGTACGAGGTCCCCGTCCGCGTAGTCCTCGACGAGCTCACCGAGCACCACCCGCGGGGTGCAGAACCGCTCGACGGGCACGTGGCTGTCCGCGTGGACCAGCCCGATGTACGGAACTTTGAGCAGCCCCGCATCGAGAAGAGCATCCGGCTCGGCGGCGCCGATCACGTCCACCGGGGGGTATTCGGGACGCAGCACAGCGGGTGCGCGGCGCCAGTGCGCGGCGAAGAACTCCTGCTCGTCGCCCACGCATCGGGTCAGCCAGTCCATCGTCGGTCTCACTCTCGCTCAGGCCGTGGGGCGGCTGCTGTAGGCGTGCAGGCGGGCGCTGTGCACGAGGGAAGGGGCATCGGCGGCGTCGAGCCGGTCGTGTACGTGGGCCAGCAGGGCGGCGGCCGTCGCCGTCAGGTCGTCGTCGCCGAGGGGACGGGCGGGCAGGGCGAGGCCTTCGGCGAGGAAGGAGCTCAGCTCCGCCCGCAGGTGGTCGGCCCCGGCCTCGCGCAGCACGATCGTCAGGTGCAGCGAGGGGCCGTCCGCCGTGGCCTGGGCGGTATGGGCGTACCCGTTGGGCACGTACAACACCTCGCCGGGCCGTACGACGGTGTCCAGCAGCACTTCACCCGGGTCGTCCTCCCGCACGGGCTGCCAGTGCCCGTCCGTCGGCCCCCCGTAGACCTTCCAGTGCTTGGCACCGCTCAGCTGGAGCACCAGGATGTCGCCGTCGTCGCGGTGCACCGCACCGAAGCGCCCGGGTTGCGAATAGAAGAGGAATGCCTCGACGAGCCGGTCGAGCTCCCGTGCCAGTCCCGCGGCGAGCTCGCGCACCGGCGGATACCAGTGGTTGACGTAGCGCAGCTGCAAGGTGGCCTGCTCGTCCCGGATCAGGGCGCGCACGCGCTCCGCGTCGAGCCACCCCTCCAGGTACCGGCCGGCCACCACCCGGGGCGGACAGTAGGCCGCCTCGGGCACCGCGCCCGCCATGGTGAACAGGCCGGCGTACGGCACCCTCAGGGTGCCCGAGTCCAGCAGCTTGTCCAGATCCGCGAGCCCGAGAACCTCGGTCGGCGGATCGGCCGGCCGCAGCAGAGCGGGCCCTCGGCGCCACTGCGTGTGCAGGAAGCGGTCCGCGTCGGTCACACAGCGTTCGAGCCAGTCCACGGCTCACTCTCCTTGTTCCGGCCCGGCTGCGGGGCCCGCCGCCCATGCGGTGGGCGGGCCCCAGCAGCAGACGGTCAGTCGGTCGGCGGGATCAGATGACGTCGGGGTAGCACTCCGCGCACCCGGCCACGACGGAGCCGCCGGTCGGCGCGGCGTCGGCGGCGAAGGCGCTCGGCGCGAAGAGCGCCCCGCTGACGACCGCGGCGGCCGCCACACCCAGCGCGGCCTTGCGGGAGAGGCTCAGACCGGTCTTGGCGGGAGCGTCGGTGTTCTGCGAGAAGTCCATGTCAATCTCCAGTGAGTTCGTGTCTCGGGGCGTTTCCCCTTGACTGATCTCAATCCTGTCCGGCCCACACCCTCACCGACAGTGACATTTTCCCGCTCCCGCACCCCCGTGTCCCGCGTCCCCGTGACCCAGCTCCCACCCGGATGCCGCGCATCCGGAACCAGGCCTTGCGTACGGGCCGGCGCCGCGGAACCGTTCGTCGAGCTCGTAGTGGCGCACGCGGGCGTGGCGTTGCAGCTGCCGGGCGAGGCGGAGGCCTGTGGTGGGGGTCCCGTCCTGGTCGAGGCGGAGGCTGAGCTCGATGACCATGAGGAAGATGTCGTCGCGCGGCCAGGTGGAGGCGATGGTGCGCATGAGCCGTCGGGCGGCGAGATGGCCGCCGGCGGAGCGCAGCTGACTGCTGGTGATGTCGACCCGTTGTGAGCGTGGGGCAACGCGGCCGGCGGGATCCGGGCGGCTGGGGTGCAGGGCCTGGTGTGCACCGGCCAGGGCGCCGTCCACGTTCTGCAGGACCGCAGGGGTCGTGGCGGTGTGCTGGCCGGTCAGGGCGATCAGCCGGGCATGGTCCTCTTCGAGTTCGTCGCGCAGCTGGGCCAGCTCGCGGCGCGCGGCGTCGCGGTCGTACGGCAACACCGACCGCACGACCCCGTAGAACGGCCGTCCGACCGTCAGGCCGGGCCGGGGGACGGCACGTGCCGTCCCCCGGCCACGGTCAGCAGGCCGGAACTGACCAGTCCGTATTGGTCGGCGGGTTCTGGCCGGGGGTGTCGCCGTTCATGAAGGTGTTCGCCACGGCGTAATAGCCGCCGCTCCATGGGCTGGAGGCGATGCGGTACCACCAGCCGTCCGGGTTGGCGGAGTCGATCTCGGGCGCGAACACCCTGCACTCCACCTCCACCCAGGTATGGGCCGGGACCCGCTCGCCGGGGCCCTTGGCGCCGTGCGGGTTCAGGAAGGTGGGCGAGCCGTGGCTGCCGCTCTGCTCGCGGATCGTGCGCTTGGCGGGCGGAGGGGGCTCGGTCGTGGCCGGCTCGGCGGGCGTCGGCTCCGGGGCCTTGGTCGTGGGAGCGACCGGCGGTCGTGTCGAGGACGGGGGCGCGGGGACCGGGGCCTCGGTGGGCTCCGGTTCGGGGCCGGGCGGGGCCGGGGACGGCGGGTGGAGTTCCAGCCATCGCTGAGCCGTGCACACCGGCGTGATGATCTGCTCGGAGACGGGGATCAGGGCCGAGTAGACATAGCCCTCCTCGCCGGGATTCGGGCTGCCGGGCGCCTGGATCACGTAGAACCAGCGCTTGTGCTCGGCCGGGTAGCCGTCCGGGGCCATGCCGTCGGCCCCGAGGGCCGCCGTGGATGTCTTTGGTGTCCGCGCCGACGGCTCTCGGGTTACGGCTTGTGTGCTGTCCCGTACGTCAACGAGTTGTGCACGGCCGTCGAACTGTAGGACGTCCGGTCGCTGGCGGCCTGCTTTGCGCGAGCCTGCTCGATCAGCAGACCCTCCGCGGTCTCCGGACGCCGCTTCCCCCGGCGCAGCAGAGTCCACACCATCCACAGCGCCGCCAGCCCCAGCACACCGAAGAACACACCTAGCTCGATCACGCCGCCCCCGCCCTCGCCACAAGAAACCAGGGGGCGAGCCTAATCAAACGATCACCGCACAACGAAGCAATTAAGCAGCCGCTGCGGCCACTTCTCAAGGTCGTTCGAAGGCCTGGAGTACGCCGCCGAGCGAGAAGCACAGCGCGCCGGTCAGCGTCCCCCAGTTGGCGATGTCGGTGTTGACCAGGCTTCCGGTGCTGGGCCGGGTGAACGCGGCCAGTGCCGAGATCATGAAGAGCACCGACCCGAGCTGGTTCACCGCGACGACCCACCAGCCGAGGCTGCGCGAGCGGACGCAGGGCCGGGAACGGTGGCAGATCTCGGCGAACGCGAGATGCCCCGAAACGAGGAACAGTACGCATCCGACCACGTCGGGAGTCCAGATCAGCCGGTTGGTCTGCTGGACGGTGAGCCCCTGCAGGAAGGAGTCGAGGAGATTGACGCCGAACACGAGCGTCCCCGCGAACAGCGCGAACGCGCTCAGCCAGTCCAGGTGCATCGGCTCGTAACCCCACCACTTCCAGGCGGCCGTGACCAGTGGACCGCCCCCTGGGGAGTGGCGAGGCGCGTTCAGCACCTGCAAGAGCGAGGTGTAGCCGCCGGTGTTGAAGAACAGGCCGCCCGCGAAGTAGATCGAGGCACTCTCGAACGCGTCGCCCGAGCCGAACTGGGCTACGGCGGCGCCGAGTGCGAAGAGTGCTCCGCCGATGACGAACGCGCCCGACGCGAGGGCGTTGAGCCTTCGAAGGCGGCCGAGGGCCTCGGCGTCGGCAGTCGGGGACGTGGTGAGCGTGTCTCCCGGACCCCGGACGGACAGCGCCCCGCGCCTGCGCGCGAGCCGCGACTCCCACACCACCGTTTCCCCTTCGGGGCGGTGCCAGGTGAGCCGGCTGGTGAACGGTCCTGCGCCTTCGGCGCGCTGCTCAGGCTGTCCCACGGCCCGAGCCTAGCCCCGTGTGCAGTGCCCGACGGACAGCGAAACGTACCTTTCCTCCCCCCGCACGGTCCTGCCGCCGACCTGCCGAGCGTGTCGAAAGGTGCTTCAACCTGGGGCGTGAATAGACTCCGAGGGACAGGCCACGAGCCGGCAGGCCTGACCGGGCGTCATCGCTGGCGCCGGCGTGCGCATCGCAGCCGTTCAGGTGTCGTCACCGTCAGTGTGCGGCGGGGTGGACCGGCCCAGGGTGTCGGGGTGTCCGAGGGAAATGCACCACTGACATTCGTGAAGGTCGCTCGCGGCGCTCGCTTGATGTGGCACGGGCAAGGGGAAGCCTGCCCTGTATTCGTCCTGGAGTACCTGTATCGCATCTAATTTCGTCCGGGGCGGGGCGACCGCGTCGGCCAGGCCCGCTTCAGCGACGCGGCGCGTCATCCGTATCAGTGCTGCCCGCGCGGTGCTCACCGCGCGTGCCGCCGCCAGCCAGACACGCCGCCTGGCAGCCGGCCTCGGGCCGCGATCGGGTAGTTCACCGCAGGGGGCCATGCTCACGCATCCCTTCCGAGGGCCTCAAACAAACAGGCGGATGATAATTTTTTTGTTTTGGACACTTCTCATTATTTCCTCCTACACCTAGCACGGAGGTGCGTCGAACGGGAATTAGACAGACTGCCGCCGATTCAGCACGGTCCGCTATGGCGGCGAGATCCGGCAATGTACGGATTGCCGGGGTTTTTACCGACCAGCAATGCATGGATTGCCGGGGTTTTTAAGGAATCAGCGACATTGACCGCGCTTCCGGTCGGCCGCAATTGATCATGAATTCCGACTCGACGGGCGATCTAATCGTATGTGGAATTGCGTGATATTCCGGCTGCACTCGGGGCGCCTGCATCACAGGCCTTGCCGCGGAGCCCGGGGACGCGGCGTCAGAGCTGCACGGTCGTTCAGGGAGTGGAGTCGGCCGGCGGTGTGAAGGGGTAGAGGTCTCGCGTGAAGGGTGGCCAACACGGCTCCTGGACGACCCCGAGTGGATCCGCACCCGGGCAGGCCGCGACGTCGGCGGGTTTCTCCACCCGTGCCGCGGCTTGCTGGCGAGACAGCCTGATGGAGTCGACATGGCAGGACAGGACGTGCTTGAAGCGTTGCTGGCGCCTCAGTTCGAGGGCGTCCACGTGCCACAGGCGACCGGTCCCTGACGACGTCAAAGCGGTGCAACCTGTGCCCAATGCGGCGGAAATCAGCACGATCCACAGGAGGAGGTCTCCCACAGCTGGTCCTTTCGAAGGCGGATGTTCGAGGGGGCGCGCACGACCGAACCCCCGGCGATCCTCCGGCATAACGCAGAGGCATATGCAGAGTTGCGCCCTTCTTTCCGATTGCAGCCATGCGCAGCAATCCACCGGTCTTGGCATCTCAGTCTTTTAGCTGATGATCCGCCGACGGGACCGGGACCAGGCCGGCGATCGGCGTGCTCATGCGGGGTGGTGTGGCGACATGCGCAGACGTATCCCGCCGCGCACGGGGACGCCGTCAGACGGGGCGCGCGGGGCGCGCGGCAGAGCCATCGCGGCGAAGTGTGCGCAGGGCCGTACGGGGTATCAGGGATGAAGATTTGGTCGCGCAGAACCCACAAGGGACAGGGTCAACACTTATCCATCCGCCACCATCACCCGGATGGCGCATACCCTGACCAACATCGACAGCGTTTATGGAATATGACGACAGCAAAGCCCCCCTCCTTCTTCCGCAGGACTCCAGAAGAAGACGGGCGGGGAGGCGGTTTTCACACCGGGGCTACTCGGATCGGAAAGTGGACTTTCACTCCGCGCTCAGCCAGCTGTAGCGAGATCAGGAACGCAACGCTGGAACACGAGAGCCTGGAAATCGATCTGAGTTACTCTTCCTCGGTGTTTGAGGACTTCCTCCATACGATGAGCATGATCCAGGTCGAGTTCGACCGGAGGTCGGGGAGCACCGCACGGTCCACGACGACACCTGTCGACGAGCACTTGGGCGGCAGCTGCCGTGTATGAGCCGTACGGATACCCAGACATCCACGGCCCCCAGCCGGACACCACCATGTTCTGGCTCCGGCCGGACCACGTGCCCGGGGACACGCTCGGCGGGCACGGTGACGCGCATCAACCGTGGGATCCGGCGGAGGAACTCGCAAGTCTCCTCCAGGAGAACCCCGCACCCGGGCAGCCGGAGCCGTTCACCCGCGGCGGCTACGACGACCCCGGCGAGAGTGTCAGCGCCATCGGCCTCGTCGCAGGGCTGAAGCACACCCCTGCCGAGCGGCCGCGCAAGCAGAACTCCAGCGGGCATCGCCGGAACGGGTCGAAGTCGCCGGTGGCGACCCTCCTGCAGACGGGCAGTCTGTTCACCGCCGTGCTGGTCGCCGTCATCGCCGCCCTGGTGAGCGTCCTCAGCGGGCTGGCCATCTGCGACGCCCTGCGCCACAGCGCCGGAGTCCACACGGCCCGCGAAGTGGTGAGCTGGTGGCCCCTGCTGATCTACGGCCCGTGGATGGTCGCTTCCCTGTCCATCCTCAGATCCGCGCTGCACCAGCGCCGCGCGCTGCATTCCTGGTCGATCGTGCTGCTGTTCTCCACCCTGGCCACGCTTCTGTGCGTAGCCCAGGCGCCCAGAACGCTCGCGGCCGGGACGTCGTCCGCGCTTCCCGCCGTCGCGGCGCTGGCCTGCTTCCAGCAGCTGGTCCGCCAGATCACACTCACGCGGCCGCCCCGCCAAGCCGCTCCACGACACCGGAACCCGCAGCCCTCCCCGCTCGGATCCGGACAGACGGCCGCGGCCCGGCGCACGGCGGACGGTGTCCGTCCCGGCTACTCCGTGGCGGACAAAGGCGTTGTCCGCCCGCCGTCGAACGGCCGCAGCTTCGGGTACGGCGCATGACGGTCGTACACGGCATTCTTCAGTTGTCCGCTCGGCGAGAGTCGGTGAGCTCCCGCGGGAGGGCCGGGCGCTCAAGTCCGTACCGTCAGTGGAATCCGACCGGCCGGCAGTCCTGGTACCGACGAGACGCGGTGTCCGCCGCTGGGGCAAGGAGCTTCCCGCACCTGCGGGTTTCCTGAGCGGGCGCCCGGGCGGGTACGGCACTGCGGGACCGGGGCAGGAGGGCCGAGCGTCCTGTGGGCGGCGACCGCGAAGAGCGAGGTCGGTGACAGCCGCTAACTTCCTGGACAACCCGGTCCTTCCCACACGTCAAAAGGGTGCTCGCCTGCACCTTTGAAACGAAGATCGAAACCGATAGTCACGGGCCGTGCGCAGACTCAACCCGACGCTCTACGCCCATGTGCCGTCGCGCCCCCCAGACCTGGCCCCGCGCACTGGGCCGCAGCTCAGACCGTACTTCGCCGCGTCGCCATGCGGTTGCTCCGGCAATCCGGGTGACGCACCACGTTCGGCATGCCCATGCCCGGCCGGCGCAACGCGCCGGGCGAAGTTGATCACCGCTGCGGCGCCCATGACGGCCGCTTCCCGACGGACCGAACCGAACGCATCCACGACGCGCTCCGGCGCCGCACCTCCCACGCCTACACGAATGGTCTAAAGCATGGTGTACGAAATGACCCACGCCGAGCGAGTCCAGTACAAGCGGCGCCAGGACGCCGCCTACCAGGCAGGCGAAGACGCTGTCACCAACCTTCAGGCGGCGCTCGCGCTCGCCGGCATGACCCTTCCCTCCCTGTGCAACGACGGTCCGGTGGCCGGCCACGGTTTCGTCCGGCTCGGAGGATGCAACGCGTCCTTCGCCAACCGGCTCGCCGAGGTCATCGCCGCGGGGGCCGATGCTCTGCAGTTTCAACAGTGAACAACGGGAGGGGAGTTGCCGTCAAAGGCCGAACTCGGTACTGAGCAGGTCGTCGAAGACGCCGAGGCCGCTCCAGTCGCCGTTGACCTGGCTGGTGAGCAGGTGCTTGCCGTCGCGGGTCCCCACTGCCTACGTCCATGAGCCGTAGGTCGCGCCCGCGTTGCCCCAGACCGTGACGCCGCACGGCAGTGCCTGGGAGAAGATGCCCAGGCCGTAGCGGGCGCCGGGGATCCACGGGACGGGGCCTGTGGTCGGGACGGTGGTGCGGTGAGGGTTTTCAGCGCGCCGTCCGGGAGAGCTCGGGGGTCCTGGCCGGAGCGGCGGCGGCGCGCCTGGCGGTGACGACCGCTCCTGCGGTGCTCGCCGCCGTGAGCAGCAGGACCGCGGCGAGGGCGAGGAGGGTGGCGTTGTCCGGGTGGATCAGGGACTGGCCGCGCGCGGCCTGCCAGGTCACCACCGCGACCAGCCCGGTGTAGCCGAGTGCGGCGCTGCCGACCAGGCGGGCACGCACCTTCTCGTCGCGCAGCCAGACGTGCTCGGTGGCCAGGGCGGCCAGTACCGCAGCGATGAGGAGGAGTACCTGGATGCCGTGCAGGGCGAAGAAGTGGGGTACCCGGAAGTCGCCGCCGGTCACGCTCCAGTTGGTGAGGGGCATGCCGTGGCCGTCGGGGTCGCCGATGCCGTGGCCCTGGTACATCTGCACGGGGTGGCCGTTGGCGTCGGTCAACGTACGGGAGTGGATCTCGGTGACCATCCAGTAGACCGGCACGACCATGCCGAAGGTGGCCAGCGCGAGCCCGGCGCGGATGGCCCGGTTCAGTGCCGCCCCGCCGGTGCGCTGGATCAGCACGACGACCGCCAGGATCAGCTGCGCGATGACGATGACCATCACGCCGAAGGTGAGGAGGGGGACCAGGGCCAGGGTGACGGGGTCGGCCTGGTCGGCGTTGAAGTGACTGAAGGTGCCGCGTGCCGCCTGAGCGGTGATGGCGCCCACCTCGACGGTCGCGGCCACCGCGAACACGGTGCCCAGCCACCGTCCCAGCCGCCTGCCCTTGGTGAGCTCGGTCAGCAGCCACGCGAGCGTGCCGGCGTAGAGGGCGAAGGCGAAGCCGAACTTGAGCGGCTTCACCCACACCGACTCGTCCAGCAGCGTCCGGCTGTCCACCACGAGCCCCACGCCGGAGACGAGCACCAGGCCGAGCATGAGGGCGGAGCAGACCACGAGCGGCCGGTGCCAGGTGCGGGGCGGGGTGAGGAAGGACGTCATGGGGGGCTCCGAATCACGGCGACGAGCGGCCCTCGTCCGGGCCGGCCCAGTTCGCATCGCTCGTTCGCGAATGACTGAAAGCTAAATTGCCTTCAGATATTCGTCAATTGAGAAAGTGGTGCGGATTATGAACTTGCTGGTCATAGAGGTCATGAATTGCAATGAGAGTGACGGTGAATGCAAAATCAGCCGCAGTCTGTTTGCAATGGGATGGCCTTGAAAGCAATACTGGGCACAGGTGACGACACGACGCGGAGGTACGGCCGATGCCCGGAGGCAGACTGACCCACCAGGAGCGCCGGGAGATCGCCGAGGGGTTGGGGGACGGGCTCACCTTCACCGAGATCGCCGGCCGTCTGGACCGGCCCGTCTCCACCGTCACCCGGGAAGTGGCCCGCAACGGCGGCGCCGGTGCCTACCGGGCCGACGCGGCGCAGCAGTCGACCGCCGGGCGCGCACGGCGCCGCAAGCAGGCCCCGGGTCCGGCTGCTTCGGCCGCTTCGGCCGATCCGGCCGTGGACGGCGCACACGGGCGCGACCCCGAGGCCGTCCACGAACTGGAGGAACAGTTCACCGCGCTGATGGTCGGCACGGGCCTGCCGCGGATGACGGCCCGGGTACTGACCTGCCTGTACGTCACCGACGACGGCAGCCTGACCGCCACCGAGCTCGCCCAGCGACTGAAGGTCAGCCCCGCCTCCGTCTCCAAGGCCGTCGGGGAACTCGAACAGCAGGAGCTCATCAGGCGCGAACGCGAGCCCGGCCGGCGGCGCGACCGGTACGTCATCGACGCCGACGCCTGGTTCCGCGGCTGGATGGCCAGCGCCCGCCAGAACACCATGCTGGCCGACTTCGCCCGACAGAGCGCCCGGACCCTCGGTGCGGCCACACCTGCCGGTACCCGCATGGAGGACATCGGCGACTTCTTCGAGCACGTCGGGCGGACCATGGTCCGGGCGGCCGAGGAATGGCGGCGGGCCCGGCTCCGGTGAGCGGCGCGGGCGCGGGCGCGTACGACGAGGCTCCTGGCAGGCGGGGGCGCGTTGCCAGGAGCCTCGGTTGTCGTGGGGTCACCCGGTCAGGAGGCGGCTTCGGCGGGGCGGGGGAGGCCGTCGAGGCCTGACGGGGCGTGGGCCAGGCCGGTGGGTGCCAGCCAGTCGAATGCGCGGTAGACCGCCGGGCCCAGGCCCATGCCCTCGGCCACCTGTTCGCGCAGCCGGTTGGTGGCGAACGCGCCGATGACGTTCATCTGCGCGTCCCTGTAGTGGCGCTCCACTTCGTGGCCCTGGGTCACGCCGGCCGCGCCGTGGATCTGCACGGCGCGCGCGGTGACCTCGACGGCCATCTCGGTGGCGTAGATCTTGAGCATGCCGATCAGGTCCCTGGCCGACCGGCCGGCGGCGCGCTCGCGTGCCGCCCGGCGGGCGAGCAGCCTGGCCGCGTCGATCTGGGCGCGGGACTCGGCGAGCTGGGCCTGTACGCCTTCCATGTGCGCGAGGGGCCGCCCGAAGGAGACCCGTTCCCGGGCGTGGCGCACCGAGGCGGCCAGCGCGGACTCGGCGGTGGCGATGGCCGCGACCGACACCAGCAGCCACCCCCACGTCATCCCCTCGGCGAGCTCGGTGAAGGGCACGGGCACCACGTCGTCCTCGGCGACGTGGGCGTCGGTGAAGACGATGCCGCCCCAGGGCATGCCGCGCAGCCCCATGTGCGGGGTCTCGTACCGGCGCACGCCCGGCCCGCGCAGGTCGACGAAGGCCAGGCACCAGTCGGGGCCGTCGTCCCCGGCGGGCTTCTCCCGCCGGGCGAGGGTCACGGCCAGGTCGGCGTTGGGCGCGTTGGTGATGCGGGCCTTCTCGCCGTTGATGACGAAGCCGCCGCCGGGCGGCCCGGCCGGGCGCACCGTGGTGCGGTAGGTGCCGGCGTCGCTGCCCGCGGCGGGCTCGACGATGGCGAAGGCCGCGCGCTGTTCCCCGGAGAGCAGGGGGTCGAGCAGCCGCCGGTGTTTGTCCGGATCGCCGTAGGTGGAGATCAGCTTGCCGCACAGCAGTGCGGACACGGTCGCCGACCAGTAGGTGCCCGAGCAGGCCCGGGCCAGGGCCTCCATGGCCTCGGTCTGGGCGGGACCGTCGGCGCCGGTGCCGCCGAACTCAGGCGGGTGGAACAGCCGCAGGTAGCCGCTGTCGACGAGGTCCTTCCAGTTCTGGGGCGGTATGTCGCCCGTGGCGTCGGTCTCGGTGGCCCGGGCGGCGATGCCCGGGAAGCTCGGCGCGGTGTCGGTGCCGCGTTGGTCGCCGTTCATGTGTGAAGTCCTCACGTCAGCCGAGTCCTAGCAGGGAGGCCGCGATGACCGGCCGCAGCACCTCGGTGCCACCTCCGGTCCCGGCGAAGAACAGCGCGTCGCGGTGGGCCCGTTCGACCAGGTGGTCGCCCGCGGGGGCGAGCGGCCCGGACAGGCTCGCCGCCCCCTCGGTGACCGCCCGCAGGGCGCGGGCCACGAAGAGCCGGGCGGCGGCCGCGTCCTGGTGCGAGGGCCGGCCGCCCGCGTCGAACTGCCCGGCGGCCCGCAGCAGCAGCCCGGAGGCCAGCTCGTAGCGCGTGCCCAGGTCCGCGAGGGTGAACCGGGCGGACTGGCCGTGGGCCAGGGGCCGGCCGAAGAGACGGCGTTCGCGGGCGTCGTCGACGGCGTCGCGGGTCAGTGCGCGGATGACGCCGAGCCAGGGCGCGCTGGAGAACACCCAGTCCAGCGCCGCGAGCAGCGGCTCCACCTCGGTCGCGGCGCCGCCGACCGTTCCCAGTACCGCGTGGTCCGCGGCCGGGCAGGCGTCCAGGACCAGCCGGCCCCACGGGCAGGTGGCCATGGCCGCCGGGCCGTCCTCGGTGATCAGCAGTCCGGGGGTGTCGCGGTCCAGGACGAACGCCGTCCGGCCGCCGTCCTCGTGCGCGGCGATGACGAGGAAGTGGTGGGCCACGGGGCCGCACGCGACCAGGTCCAGTTCGCCGCTGAGCTGCCAGCCGCCCGCCGCGGCCGGGGCGGGCCGGGCCGTGAGGGCGGGGGCGTGGGCGGCGCCCTGCGTCTGGCGCAGCGACACGGCGCCCATCCAGTCGCCCGCGGCCATGCGCGGCAGGTAGCGCTCGCGCTGCCGGGGGCTGCCGAACGCCCGCAGCGGCACGGTGGCGAGGACCGCGTGCACCCCGACGGCGAGGGCGAGGCCCGGGTCGCGGGCGCCCTCGCCGAGCCCTTCCAGGAGGGCGCAGGTCTGTGTGGCGGACAGGCCGCCGCCGCCCAGGGCGCGCGGGACCAGCGGCCCGGCGAGGCCGGGCCCGGTCCGGGCGTCGGCGAGTTCGGCGAAGAGCGCGGGGTCCCACCTCCGGTCACGGTCGCGGCCGGCGGCGGTCGGCCGCGCCACGCGGGCGGCGAGCTCCCGGGCCCGCTCGGCGAGCATCGGCTCGACACCGTCGGCGCCGGCGCCGACGGGGGAATGCACAAACACCATCGGATTCCCTTTCTCTCCCCTTGGAACAGGGTCCGGCCTCAGACCGCCGGCAGGCGGCGGTGCGGGGACGTCTCATCGACGTCGGAACGCTCGAAGGGATTTCGAAACTCGGAACAATTACTCCACCCCCTCTTTCGAAAATGGACCCGAACAACGTATCCCGCATTTCACTCGGCTCGGCGGGTCCGGCCCAAGATTTGGCATCCGGCCTGCGCAGACCTCGCATAGCTGACCTGCCACGACGTTCCATCACAGTCCTTGACAAAGCTCTGACATGGGAGCCGTTGTGCCTGCACCGCCGCATCGGCCAACCTATTCATCGGCACGCTCCACATCGCCCCGTTCTTGGCCTTATCCGTTCACCCGCACCATGCCGCGAGAATTCAGTGCAGAGCCGGCCGCCCATCAGGAATCCGGTTCTTAAAGGAGGGAACGCAATGGCAACAGCAGAGCACGAGGGAAGTCTTCCGAAGGGACTTCCCCGTCTGTCCGACGCGACCCTGCGGGACTCCGCGCACATGGCGGGCGTCGAGTTCGGCCCCAAGGACGCCGCGGTCATCGCGGACCTGCTGGTGAAGACCGGCATCGACCTGGTCGAGGTGGGCATGGTCTCCGGCCCGGACTCGAAGGACGCCGACCTCGTCCTCTCCACGCACGAGGCCATCGGTCCCGAGCGCAGCATGACGCTCGTGGTGGTGCAGGACCGCCAGCAGGTCACGAAGGCCCTCGACGAGGCCGAGCGACTGGGCGTGCGCCACATCATGTACTCCATACCGACCTCCGAACAGCACGCCAGGCTGAAGCTCGGCTCGCCCAGCGCGAAGTTCCTTCACGTTCTGGCCCGTTCGGCGATCTCGCAGGCCAAGGAGCGCGGCTTCCACGTCACGTTCAGCGGCGAGGACGGCGCCCGTACCCCCAGGGAGCGGCTCGTCCCCTACGTCACGGCGGGCTTCGAGGCCGGGGCCGACCGGTTCCGTCTCGCGGAGACCGTCGCCTTCCTGTCGCCCTGGCAGATGGAGGAGGTGATCACCGACCTCGCCGCGATCGACGGCTCCGAGATCGAGATCCACTCGCACAACATGCTGGGCATGGCCGTGGCCAACTCCCTCGCCGCGATCCGCGCGGGCGCGCAGTGGATCTCGGCGACCGTCGGCGGGATCGGTGAGCGCGGCGGCAACGCCCCGCTGGCCGAGCTGCTCACTTCCCTGCGCGTCATCCACGGTGACACGCGCTTCGACCTGACCCACCTCACGGAGCTGTCCCGGGTCGCGCTCAAGGGCGCCGGCCTCGGCACCGCCTTCCAGTCGGGGCCGACCACACCGCACGCCTTCGCCTACGAGCTGCCGGGTCAGCTGAACAACCCGGAGGCTTACGAGACGCTGCCCGCCGAGCTGGTCGGCAACAGCCGGGAGCTGTGCGTGCGCACGCGCCTCACCCCTGCCCTCGTCACATGGGCGCTCGCCGGGTCGGGCGTCCTCGTCGACGTTGAGGCCTTCACGCCGTGGCTCGTCGAACGGCAGGAGCAGGGCGGGCGTCCGCTGCTCGACCGGGACGCGATCCGCAAGGCCGCGATCGACTTCCAGGCCGCCTGAACCCCGCCCCGCCCGCCGGGGCCTGCCCGGTCCCTCTTCACGTCCACACCACCTACGGCAAACGGAGTTGCTCCATGTCCACCGCCACCCTCACCGGCGTCTGCCCCGAGTGCGAGACCGACCTGACCGTGCCGCCGGTCGTCCAGGGCGAGACCTTCGCCTGCCCCGAGTGCATGCTCACCCTGCGCGTCGAGGACATCCAGGACGGTGTGCTGAGCCTGCAGATGGTCGAAGTACAGCTCCGCGACTGGGGCCAGTGAGATGGGCAGCAGAGTCGCCATCGTCGCCGACCGGGTCGGCTGGGAAGAGCGCCAGCTCATGCAGTCGGCACCGGACTTCGGCCTGCACATCGACTGGATCAACGACGAGTCGCTGTGCCTGGGCGACCCCAAGGCCCCGTCGATCGAGGGCTACGACGCCCTGCTGGTCCGCAGCCGCAGCTACACCCGCGGCGGGCTGCTCGCCACGCTGGCCGAGTCGACCGGCGTGACCGCCCTCAATTCGGCCACCGCCATCCACGCCTGCGAGAACAAGCTGGTGCTGCGCGCCGTGCTGTCCGCCGCCGGCGTCCCCGTGCCGGACTACCGGCTCGCCCTCTCCCGCAAGGACTTCGAGAAGGCGCTCGACGAGCTGGGCCTGCCGGTGGTGCTCAAGCCGATCTACGGCGGCATGGGCAAGCGCGTCACGCTGATCCGCGACCCCGACCTGGCGCACAGCGTGTACGACTACGTCGAGGACCTCGGCCACGCCTTCGAGCAGGCCTGCCTGGTGGAGCCGTACCTCGGCGGCGGCTCGATCCGCTGCCTGGTCGTCGGCCGGGAGATCGTCGCCGCCGCCGAATTCGAGAGCGCGGGGGCCGACTGGCGCAGCAATGCCGCGCTCGGCAACCAGAGCCGGGCCCTGGCCCACGACCCCGAGGTGCAGAAGGTCGTGGACGGCGTCGTGGACCGGCTCGGCGCCGGCATCTACGGGGTCGACCTCTTCAAGACGCCTTCGGGCTACCTCGTCAACGAGGTCAACCACGCCCCCGCCTGGCGGGGGGTGGCGTCGACCACGGGAGTGGACATCCCGTCGGCCGTCGCCCGTCACGTGCAGGAGATACTCGCATGATCCGCGTGGGAATCGTCGGCGCCTCCGGGTTCAGCGGCGGTGAACTGATCCGGCTGGTGAACCAGCATCCCGAATTCGAGCTGACCTTCCTGGGCGGCAACGCCAGCGCCGGCAAGCGCCCGGCCCAGCTGCACCCGGGACTCCGCCTCGACCTGGGCCTGACCATCGAGCCCGTCGACGCCGATGTCGTCGCCGAGCGGTGCGACGTGGTGTTCCTCGCCACGCCCGCACCCGTCTCGGCCGAGCTCGCCGCGCTCCTGGCCGACCGCGTCGCCTGCGTGATCGACCTGAGCGGGGCCTTCCGTATCCGCACCCCCGAGCTGCACGAGCGCTGGTACCCCAAGGCCGAGCGGGCCACCGCACTGGCCGACCGTTTCGTCTACGGGGTGCCGGAGCTGGTCGGCGACCAGCTGGTCGACGCGCCGCTGATCTCGGTCCCCGGCTGCTACGCCACCGCGATCACGCTGGGGCTCGCCCCGCTGGCCCTCGGCCTCGGCCTGGACCTGAAGACAGTGGTCATCGACGGCAAGAGCGGCTCCAGCGGTGGCGGCGTACAGCTGCGCGTCCCGGACCTGCACCCGCTGCGCAACGGCGCCATCGCGCCCTACGCGCCCACCGGGCACCGGCACGCCGCGGAGGTCGGCGACTTCCTGGAGCGCAGCAAGCCCGGCAGTGTCGGCAGGCTGACGATGTCGGCGTACGGGGTGTCGCACGTGCGCGGCCTGCTCGCCAGCGCCTACGTGTTCACCGACGACGAGGTGGACGGGCGCGAGCTGCAGCGGGCGTACCTGCGCTTCTACAAGGAGCACCGCTTCGTCCGGGTGCGGCGCAACACCGAGACGCTGATCCCGGTGCCCGACCCGCAGGCCGTCCTGGGTTCCAACTACTGCGACGTGACCGTCCTGCACGACGAGGAGGGCGGCCGCATCGTCGTCCTCGCCGCCCTCGACAACCTCGTCAAGGGGGCCGCGGGCCAGGCCGTTCAGGCCGCGAACATCCGATGCGCACTGCCCGAGGAGACGGGCCTGACCATGCAGCCGGTGATGCCCGCATGAGCGGGATTCCGAAGGACGACAGGACGCGGTATCCGGCCCCGACCGTGGTGAAGCTCGGCGGCAGCTGCCTCGACGACCTCGACGGCGCCTGGTGGGACGACCTGGCCGAGCACGGCAAGGACCGGCCCCTGATCCTGGTGCACGGCTGGTCCAAGCCGCTGAAGCGGCTGAGTCCCCGCTACAGCGAGCCGTCGGCGATCCTGCGCGACCGGTACGGCAACCAGAGCCGCTGGACCACGCCCGAGGTCATCGAGGACATCAAGACCGTCAGCGGCGAGCTGAGCGGGCAGGTCTTCGGCCGGCTGGAGTCCCGCGGCATCACCGCGGAACGGCTGCTCGGCAGTGACGGCCTGGTCAGCGCGGGCGAGGGCGAGCGCTGGTGGTGGCAGGGCAAGCAGCTGGTCGAACTGGAGAACCTGGTCGGGCCGATCACCGGTGTGGACCCGGCGCCGCTGAAGGACCTGCGGGCGGGCCACGCCTGCCTGGTCACGCCGCTGGCCCGGAACGCGAGCGGCCAGGAGGTCAACACCGACGCCGACCGGGCGGCCGCCGCCATCGCCGGCGCGCTGGGCGCCACCGACCTGGTCCTCGTCACCGACGTCGCGCACCTGCTGGTCGACGGGGAGCCGGTGCGCAGCATCACCGCGCAGGCCGCGGCCAGGTTCCGCGACAAGGGCGCCACCGGCGGCATGCGCAAGAAGCTGCGGGCCGCGGGCGAGGCCCTGGAGCGGGGCGCGGAGCGGGTCGTCATCGGCAGCGCGCCCGTCACGGATCTGCTGGCGGCCCGCACCGGCACCGTCATCACGCGAACGTGAGGAGCAAGAACGTGGCGCAGTCCCGTGTACTCGTCGTCAACAACGGAACGCTGTCCCTGAAGCAACTCCGCAAGACTTTCGAGGAGTTGGGCTCGGAAACCGAGGTGGTCGACGCGGCGTCCGTGCCCGCCCGGCTCGACGGCCGCCACCAGGCGATCGTCCTGAGCGGCACCAAGGTGCGGGCGTACGACCGTGACTTCTACACACCGCTCATCGACCTCGTCATGGGTGCCGACGTCCCCGTCTTCGGGATCTGCGGCGGCATGCAGATCCTGGCGGTCGCGGCCGGCGGCCGACTCGCCGAGGGACCGCAGCGGGTCGGCGGCTACGAGGTGCAGGTCGACAAGGAGGAGCCGCTCTTCACGTACGTGAAGCCGACGGTGACGGTCTTCCACCGCCACACCCTGTACCTCCAGGAGGCTCCGGAGGGCTTCCGCTCGATCGGCCGCTCCGAGCACGCGCCGGTGGAGTTCCTGCGCTCCGAGGACGGCCGGATCTTCGGCTCGCAGGCCCACCTGGAATTCCGCAGCGACGGCCTGGAGATCCTGCGCGGTTTCGCGCAGCTGTACCGGTGAGCGTCGCCGCCGGGCGCCCGGGCGCCCGCAGTCCCCTGACCTCTTCTACGTATGCGAGGACTTGGCAATGAGTGTTCTTCAAAACCCGCAGGACCCCGCGTTCACGGTCCATCTGAACGGCAGCGGCGGCGCGGTCGAGGGCTGGGTCGTCGTCGACTCGCTGTACGACGGCCTGGCCATGGGCGGCACGCGGATGACCACCGGGGTCACCGAGGCCGAGGTGGCCGGCCTGGCCCGCGACATGACGCACAAGTTCACGCTCGCCGGCCTGCCCATCGGCGGTGCCAAGGCCGGCATCGTCTCCGACGGCAGCGACCGCGAGGAGACCTTCCGTACCTTCGGCCGGACCGTCAAGCCGCTGCTGCACGGCGGCATCCACCTCGGCATCGACATGGGCGTCACCCCCGCCGACCGGGCGGTCTTCTTCGCCGAGGCCGGCTACGACCCGCGCTACCGGCTGGGCGCGCCCGACATGCCGATCGATTGGCGCACGTACTACGAGCCGCTGATCGACTGCACCGGGCACGGCGTGGGCGTGGCGGCCGTCACCGCGCTGGAGGCGAGCGGCCGCACCGGGCCGGCCCGGGTCGTCGTGCAAGGCTTCGGGGCGGTGGGCCGGGCGGTCGCCCGGTTCCTGGAGGACCGCGGGCACGTGATCGTGGGCGTCGCCGACGTCGAAGGCACCATCAGCGCGGACCGGCTGCCGGTGGCCGACCTCGTCGCGATCACCGACGAGTTCGGGCGGATCGACCGCTCCCGGCTTCCGCAGCACGCCACCGTCTCCGGCGAGCCCGACGCCTGGCTCGACGTCGACGCCGACCTGCTGATCCTCGCGGCGCAGAAGAACGCGCTGAACACCGAGAACGCGCACCGGCTGCGCGCCGGCCTGGTGGTCGAGGGCGGCAATCTCAGCTCCAGTGCGGAGGGGAAGGAGAAGGCACGGGCCTCGGGCGCCGTCCTGGTACCGGGCGTGATCGCCAACATCGGCGGGGCCGCCTCGGCCGCCCTGGCCGTCACCCGGGTGGTCCCCTTCGGCCTGGAGGCCGAGGCACGCAAGGCGTGGGTCTTCGACTGGGTCGGCGACCGCGTGCGCCGCAACACCCGCGACCTGCTGGAGATCGCCGCGGCCGGTGCGGGCGACCCGCTGCCCGAACTGCTCGCCGCCCGACGCGAGGAACGCCGATGACCTCGACCACGTCCGCCATCCTGGCGTCGGCGTCGGCCGCGGACCGCATGGCCGAGTACCGCCGGCGCGGCTGGTGGCGGGACGGGACCTTCCTCGACGACCTGCGCCGGCAGGCCCGCGAGCGGCCGCGCAAGCTGGCCGTCGCGGGGCGCCGCCTCGACGAGGCCCGCACCGACACCCTCGACTACGCCGAGCTGACGAGGCTGACCGACCGGTTCGCCGGGGCCCTGCTCGAACTGGGTGTGCAGCGCGGCGACGTCGTGGCCGTGCAGCTCCCCAACCGGTGGGAGATGGTGCCGCTGATGTTCGCCTGCATGGCGGTCGGCGCGGTCATCTGCCCCATCGCCCCGGTCTGCCAGGAGGACGAGCTGCGCCACCGCCTCGCGCTGACCGAGGCCAGGGTGTGCGTCACCGTGCCGGAGTGGGAGGGTTACCCGCTCGCCGACACCATCGGGGCGCTGCGGTCCGAACTGCCCCTGGAGCACGTGGTGGTGGTCGGCGGGCGCGCCCGCGAGGACGTGGTCGACTTCCACGACCACTTCGTCGCCGTGCACTGGGAGAAGGAGCGGTCGAGCGATCTGGAGGGCCGTCAGCTCAGGCCCGACGAGCCGTTCGTGGTGCTGTTCACCTCCGGCACCACCGGCTTCTCCAAAGGAGTGGTGCACAGCCAGAACACCGTCCATTCGGGCGTCCGCGGCTACGTGGACACCTTCCTGCTCCGCGACGACCTGGTCATCGCGGTCACCACTCCGCTGGTGCACTACTCCGGCTTCGGCCAGGGCGTCCTGGCCGGGGTGATGCTCGGCGGGACGATCGTCTTCCAGGACGGCGAGGACCACACCGGCCTGCTGGACCTGGTCGAGCGCTACCGTGCCACCCTGCTGTACGGGCCGCCGCCCACGCTCTCCGGCGTGGCGCGGGCCCAGCAGATCGATCCGCACGACGTGTCCAGCCTGCGCCACACGGTCACGGGTGCGGCTCCGGTGCTGCAGCAGCTGGTGGACGAGCTGCGCGAGACGTTCGGTGCCCGCACGTACTCGGTGTGGGGCATGTCCGAGTTCGGTCCCGTCACCATCAGCCGGCTCGACTACAACCAGGACTGGGCGGCGCACAGCCACGGACGGCCGATCGACTCGATGGAGATCCGTATCGACGTGTGCCACGACCCGAGCAAGCGGGCCACGGTGGGCCGGCTGCGGGCGCGCGGCGCGTCGCAGGCGCTCGGCTACTACAAGCAGCAGGACGCCTTCGACTCCGAGCTCACCGCCGACGGCTGGTTCGACACCGGTGACGTGGCGCGCGAGGACGGGCGCGGCGGCATCCGCATCCTCGGGCGCTCCAGGGACACCGTCCTGCGCGACGGGATCGTCGTCCCGATGGCCGAGCTCGAGGCGATCATCTCCCGGCACCCCAAGGTGGTCGAGGCGACCCTCCTCGGTCCCAACGGCCTGGTCGACGACCCGATCCTGGCCGTGGCCGTCCCCCGCGGCCGCAACCACCCCACGCTGGCCGAGCTCCGCGACCACCTGCGCGACGCCGGCCAGGACCCCCGGTTCTTCCCGGAGCGCCTCGAGGTCGTGGAGGCCCTGCCCAAGACCCTCACGGGCAAGGTCCGCAAGGTCGAGCTGCGGGAGCTGTACGCCGGGGGGTGATCCGCCCTTCCGGCAGCGATGCCCCGGGGGGTGACCCTGTCCCCCGTTCACCCTCCGGTACCCCTTCCGGGGGGTGGCCCGCCCCCGCGTCACCCCCCGGATCCCCTCCCTCCTTCCCGCCTCCCTCGTCACCCCCATCCCCACCCCCGCCCCCCACCCCCCGCTTCCCACCCGCCGTAGCCCGATCAGTTGGAGGTACGCCATGCCCGCACCCGCGCCGGTGACCATGTCGGCGACCCTCGCCGCCGACGAGGAGCTGGACCGCCGGCGCCGTGCCGGGGAACGGGTCCTCTCGCTGGCCAGCGGCGAGATCGGCCTCCCGGTCCTCCCGGCGCTGCGGGAGCGGCTCGCCGCGGCGGCGGACCGCAACGCCTACGGGCCCGTCGCCGGAAGCGCGGCGCTGCGCACCGCCGCCGCCGGCTACTGGGGCCGGCGGGGTCTTCCCACCGATCCCGGCCTGGTGGTCTGCGGGCCGGGGAGCAAACCGCTCCTGTTCGCCCTGATGCTGGCCGTCGGCGGCGACGTGGTGGTGCCGGTGCCGAGCTGGGTCAGTTACGCGGCGCAGGCCGAACTGGCCGGGGTCCGGCCGGTCCCCGTTCCCACCCCGCCGGGCGAGGGCGGGGTGCCCGACCCGGCGGCGCTGCGGGAGGCGGTGGCCCTCGCCCGGGCCGCCGGACGCGACCCGCGGTGCGTGGTGGTGACCCTGCCCGACAACCCGACCGGCACCATCGCGACGCCGCAGACCCTGCGGCGCCTGGCCCGGGCGGCGCGCGACCTCGACCTGGTCATCGTCTCCGACGAGATCTACTGCGACCTGGTCTTCGACTCCGCCCACCGGGCGCTCTCGCCCGCCTCGTTCGCGCCCGAGCGGACCGTGGTCACCACCGGCCTGACCAAGAACCTGGCGCTCGGCGGCTGGCGGACGGGGGTCGCCCGGCTGCCCGACAGCCCGCTCGGGCGCGAGGTGCACACCCGGCTGGTCGGCGTCGCCAGCCAGATCTGGTCGAGTACCGCGGCTCCCGTGCAGGCCGCCGCGGCGTACGCCTTCGAGGAGCCGCCCGAGGTGGTCGCGCACGTCGCCGCCTGCCTGCGGCTGCACGAGGTGGTGGTCCGCGCGGTGGCCCGCCGGTTCGCCGCCGCCGGCGCCGAGCTGACGCCGGTACGGGCGACCTCCTACCTGTACCCCGACTTCGAGCCGCTGCGCGGCGAACTCGCCCGCGTCCACGGGGTACACGACGGCGGCCGGCTCGCCGCCCTGTTCGCGGAGCGGTACGGGGTCGGGCTGCTGCCGGGCACCGCCTTCGGAGAGCCCGCGCACTCGCTGCGGATCCGGGCCGCCACGAGCCGGCTGTACGGCGAGACCGACTCCGAGCGCACCGCCGCCCTGACCGCCGCGGACCCGCTGCGGCTTCCGTGGATCAGCGCGTCCTTGGACCGCGTCCAGGAGGTCCTGACCGACCTCACCGAACCGTTCGCCGCCCGGCACCCGGAGGCCGGCCGGCCGTGACCACTCACCACCGCCACGCGCAGGGGACCGCCCCGGCGCGGGTCAGCCCACGACTCAGGAGGTCCCTGACCACCATGTCCACCATCCTCTTCGAATGCGAGTACCAGGGCCTGCGGTACGCGGGCCTCGGCAAGGCGGCCGCCGGCGAGAGCCTGACCCTGTACCGGGTGGCCGACGGGCAGCTGCGGGCCGCGTTCCTCGCGGGCGGCGGCCCGGAGGCGGTGGCCGCCGCGGTCACCGAGGGGGCCGAGACGGTCACGGTGACCGCCGGCGACCCGGAGGTCCGCTTCCTCCCGCCGCTGCTGCCCACGGCCGGGGACGCCCTGCTGACCGGTTTCATGGGGACCCACCGGTCCAAGTACGCCGACGACCCGGACCCGGACAAGGAGTTCACGCCGCCGAACTGGCTGATCAAGGGCTTCGGTTCCTGGGTGCGCATGCCGGACGAGCCGCTGGCCGCAGCCGCGTCGACCGTCGCCCTGCTGGAGGAGCCGGAGGTGGCCCTGGTCTACGTCAACGACGAGGAGGGCACCCCGCGCTACGCCGGCTACACCTTCGCCAACGACCTGAACGACATCGGCTACCACCTGAAGAACCCGTGGGGCTGGACCCCGTACTCCAAGCTCTGCGAGACCTCCATGACGCCGTGGCTGTTCCTCGGCGAGCCGCCCCGTACGGTCACCGGCCAGATCACCATCGAACGCGACGGGGCGGCGGCCTGGAAGGGCGACTTCTCGTGCGGCGCGGACGCCCTGTACCACCAGGTGGAGGACATGGTGGACCACCTGTTCTCGTATCCGGTGATGCGCCGGCCGGGACTGGTGAGCTACGTCCTGCTCGGGGCCGACAAGGCCAGCTATCACGACGGGTTCCGGATCGCCGACGGCGACCGCGTGACGATCGACGTGGCCAGCCACGGCGTCGTGCTGTCCAACGTCATCGAGTACGCCCGCCGGGCCGAGGCCGCCTGACGGGCGGGGCGGCCGGGGCCGGCCCGGGCGGCGCGCGCCGACGCCGGTCAGGCCGTCGCGGCCGCCTGGCCGGGCGCGCTCTCGCAGGCGGCGCCGCGCACGGCCGCGACGTAGCGGGAGATGGCGTCCCTGTTGCGTTCCAGGCACCGGATGCGCTCGGTCATCCGGTCGCGTTCGAGTTCGAGCGCGGCGATCGTCTCCGGGGTGGCGCCGGAGACGTGGATGGTTCGGGGCGTGTCGATGCACGGGAGGACGTGCTTGATGACCCGGGTCGGCAACCCGGCGGCGAGCAGTCCTCTGATCTGCAGGACCCGGTCCACGCAGTCCTCGCCGTACTCCCGGTACCCGTTCAGGGAGCGGCCCGAGGAGATCAGCCCCTGCTCCTCGTAGTAGCGCAGCAGCCGGCGGGAGGCGCCGGTGCGCTCTGACAACTGCCCGATCAACATGTGACCCACCTCACATCGGATCATCTTGACCTTCACATCTATGTAAGGGTTTGAGGATACAAGCCATGACGACTTCCCACACTGAGTCACAGTCACTGAACGTCTCTCCACCAGCACCTGACACCCGGAAACTTCCCATGTCGCCACTGCTGGCGCTGGGTACGGCCGCTTTCATGGGGATCCTGACCGAGGCGCTGCCGGCGGGCGTGCTGCCCGAGATGGCCCGCGACCTGTCGGTCAGCGAGTCGGCGGCGGGGCAGTCGCTGACGATCTACGCGCTGGCCACGGGCCTGTCGGCCATTCCCGTCTCCGTGGCCACGGCGGGGTGGCGGCGCAAGAAGCTGCTGCTGCTCGCCGTGGTGGTGTTCGCCGTCGCCAACCTGGTCACGGCCGTCTCGTCCAGCTACGCCCTGACCATGGCGTTCCGCCTGGTGGCCGGCGTGGCGGCAGCCGTGGTGTGGGCCGAACTGGTCGGGTACGCACGCCGCCTGGCACCGCCCCACCTCCAGGGCAGGGCCATCGCGATCACCATGGCCGGCATCCCGCTGGCCCTGTCACTGGGCATTCCGGTCGGCACGTTCCTCGGCGGACTGTTCGGCTGGCGGCTGACCTTCGGCCTGGTGACCGTGGTCTCCGTCCTGCTGGTGGTGTGGATCCTCGCGTCGGTGCCGGACTCCCCGGGGCAGCGGCGGGAGAGCCGGGAGCCGATCCTGAAGGCCCTGCGCCTTCCCGGCGTGGTGGCGGTCCTGTTCGTGGTCGCGGCCTACGTGCTGGCCCACAACATCCTCTACACGTACATCGCCACGTTCCTCGACGAGTACGGCATGGGCGCCTCGCGCGACGTCGTGCTGCTGGTCTTCGGCATCGCCTCCATGGTGAGCATCTTCATCACCGGAGCCCTGGTCGACCGCCGGCTACGCGCCCTGACCATCGGCAGCACCGCCCTGTTCATCGTCGCTTCCGTCCTGCTGGCACTGCTGGCGAGCAGCCCCGTCGTGGTCTACGCGGCCATGGTGCTGTGGGGGCTCGGCTGGGGCGGCGTCGCCACGCTCCTGCAGACCGCGGTCACCGACGCGGGCGGCGACCGCGGGCAGGCCCTGCTGGTCACCACGTGGAACTCGTTCATGGCCGGCGGCGGAGCCGTCGGCGGCATCCTGCTCGACTCGCTCAGCCCGACGTCCTTCCCGTGGAGCGTCCTGGTGCTCCTCGTGCCCGTGCTGCTGGTCGTGGTCGGCGCCCGAGCGCACGGCTTCCCCGCCAAGCGGCCGGACTCGGCCTGACGTACCGGCGGACGGCGCAGCAGGCGGTCGGCCGCGACCCCGGACCGGGGCCGCGGCGCGGCTGCGCCGCAGCGAGAGGCGGCCCCTGCGTGACCAAGGCGTCCGAAGCCTTGACCACGCAGGGGCCGCGTCCGTGTGCCCGGATTCCGTGGTCGGCCGCGGGTCGGCGGCACGTCAGCCGCGGCCCATGCGGTAGCCGACACCGCGGACCGTGATGATCCATCTGCTGGCGCCGAGTTTCGCCCGCAGGCTGCTGACGTGCGTGTCGATGGTGCGGCTGGAATCCGCCCAGTTGGTGTCCCACACCCGGGCCATCAGCTCCCTGCGGGAGATGACGCTCTCGGGGTTCGCGGCCAGGATGTGCAACAGCTCGAACTCCTTGCCGGTGAGGTTGACCGGCTCGCCGTGCAGGCGGGCTTCACGGGTCCCGACGTCGATGTGGAGCGGGTCGAGGGAGATGCTGCGGGTCGGCTCCGGCTGCGGATGGGAGCGCCGCAGTACCGCCTCGATGCGCGCCGTCATCTCGCGTACGCCGCAGGAGGTGACGACGCAGTCGTCCGCGCCGGCCTGCAGGGCGAGGACCCGGTCCAGTTCGGTGTCGCGGGCGGTGACGGAGATGATGGGCTTGTCGCCCGCCTCGCGGATCAGCCGGCAGACCTCCAAGCCGTCGATGTCGGGCAGGTCGAGGTCGAGCAGGACCAGGTCGGAGTGCTGATGCGTCCTCAGCGCTTCCGCCCCGGTGTCGACGCTGCTCGCGTTGTACCCCTGCCGGCGCAGGTCGCGCACCCTCGTCTCGGCTTCGGCCGCGTCGTCCTCGACCACGAGCACCCGGGTGAGGGGCGCGTCGGCCTTCTTCGGGTGGAAGCGTGAGGCGGCCGGCGGTGCGCCTGCCCGCCGGCCGGCGGGCGCGGTCCGCGGCCGGCCGGCCTGCTCGGTCCACAAGGTGACTCCCTGAGTCATGACTCCCCCTCATAACCGGCTGGGGCGGCGCGAGGTGCCCGGCATTTCGCCATGCTGCACTCCCCCTGGCGTGACTGCTCGCCATATCATAACGAACGTTCTCTTTTTTTTGAGCGGCGATATCCACTCTGTCCTCGACCGGCCCCGGCCTGCCGTTCCGCGGGTTCTTCGCCGCCGACCGCCGCGGGTTTCGCCGGGCCGACGTCGCCGCGCGGGGTGGTCGGGAACCCGCCAGTTTCGGTTCAATCGGTGGCAATCCGGGAAGGCGAAGGCCCTTTCACCAGTTGACCTTGTGCCGGAACGACCGGCACAACTGACCGAGCGGAACCGAATGCGTCGGCACCGGAGGTGACATGTGGCCGCTCTCGCGCGTCCAGCCCGGGGCCCGCGTGCGCCCCTGGCGAGAAATCGCCGGTCTCCGGCCCCCCATGCCGCCGCCGGCCCACCACCGGCCGAAGAGACACACGCGCGCACCGGCCCCACCCACGGTGCGCCTGCTCAGCAACCGTGCGGCCCCGCCGGTCCGGCCATCGACCCGGGTGGGTGGAATCCGGAGACAGCCCATGGTGAAACAGGAGAGGGCCGCCCGTACCCGGGAGGCCCTGGTGCAGGCCGCCGCGGCGGCGTTCGACTGCACGGGATACGAGGCCACCACGCTGGCCCGGATCAGCAAGACGGTCGGCATCTCCACCGGAGCCCTGACCTTTCACTTCCCGGCGAAGGACGACCTGGCGGACGCCGTCCTCGCACGCGGCGCATCCGCCGTGCGGGCCGCGGCGGAGCGGACCGCCGCGCGCCGGGAGCCGCCCCTGCGGTCCGTGGTCGCCCTGAGCCTGGAGATCGCGAGGCTGCTGGAGACGGATGCCACCGTGCGCGCCGCGGCACGGCTCGCGCGTGAGCGCGTGGACGGCCCGGCCCTGTGGCCCTCCCTGTGGCTGCCCACCCTCGACTGCCTCCTCACGCAGGCGGCGGAGGGCGAACTGCGCCCGGGCGCGGACCACAAGGCGGTCCTCGCCCTGGTGGCCTACCTCGTCACCGGCGCCGAGGCGCACGCCCGCAACCGCGCCAAGTCCCCCGGAGCCCGGGGCGACAGCGCCGAAGAGCAGCTCACCCGGATCTGGGACGTGGTCCTGCCGGGCATCTCGGACGGCGACCGGGCGCCCTGACCCGGCCCCGGCCCTGCTGTCCCGTCCGTGACGCACGGTGCACGGGGGGCGTCGGTCCCCGGCGAACGCCGATAGGGCGGCGTACGCCGACGCGGTGTCGGAGTACGCCGCCCTCGGGCGGGACGAGTCGCGGGAGGCGGCCCGAGCTCAGGCGAACAGCTCGCCGAGCAGCTCGGGGCCGATGGCGATGGGGGCGGGGCGGTAGGCGGGGGGCTGCGTGCCCGTCAGCTCCCGCACCAGGAAGTCCCAGCTGCGCCCCCGAACGTAGGCCAGGCAGTCGAGGAGCGTGTGCTCGGCCCCGGGGACGATGAGCAGCTCGAAGTCCTTGTCGGCGGCGATGAGCCGGTCGGCCAGCCGCAGCGTGTGGTCCGGGTGGACCTGGTCGTCCATTTCGCCGTGGATGAGCAGCAGCTTGCCCGCCAGCCGGTCCGCGAGGTCCACGTTGGAAGCACGCGCCCAGGCCTCGGGGTTGTCCGCGCCGTCGTAGGTCTCCACAAAGCCCAGGTTGAAGTGGCGGGCGTCGTGCGAGCCGGAGAGGGCGACGCCGGCCTTGTACACCTCGGGGAAGTCCAGCAGCGCCCGGGCCGCGGCGAACCCGCCTCCGGAGTGGCCGAACGTGCCCACCCGGTCCAGGTCCATCCACGGCCGGGTCCGGGCCAGCTGCTCCAGCGCCGCGACATGGTCGGCCAGGCAGCCCGCGTCGGCCAGGTGGCCGTACGAGGCGTCGTGGAAGGACTTGCTCCGCCCCGGGGTGCCCCGTCCGTCCAGCGCCACCACCACGAAGCCCAGCGCCGCGAGGGGTTCCGCGTCGAGGCCCAACCCGCCGGGGTCGAAGCAGGGGGCGACCCGGTTGACCTGCGGGCCGGGGTAGACGTTGTCCACCACCGGGTAGCGCTGGGCGGGGTCGAACCCCCGCGGCCGGTACAGCACCCCGTAGATCTCCGTCTCTCCGTCGGCCGCCTTGACGCAGAACCGTTCCGGCGCCGTCCAGCCGGTGGCGGTGAGCTTGGCTGTGTCGGCGCTCTCCAGCTCGGCCAGCACCCGCCCGGCCCAGTCGCGGACGCGGGTCACCGGCGGGGTGTCGACGGTGGACGCGGAGTCGATGAAGTACTCCTGGTCCTCGGGCACGGTGACGACGTGGTCCAGCTCGTCGTCCGTGACCTTGGCGAAGCCGGAGCCGTCCAGACCGGCACGGCACACCGTGCGCCGGTACGGATCCTTATCGACCAGCCCGGAGGCGGTGAAGTACACCACCCGCTCGGCCTCGTCGACGCGCAGGATCTGCCGCACCGCCCACTGCCCGGAGGTGACCTGCCCGAGCAGCGCGCCGGTGCGCAGGTCGTACCGGTACAGGTGGCCCCAGCCGTCCCGCTGCGAGTACCACAGCACCTCGTCGGCCAGCACCCGCACGATCGGCGGCTCGTACATCCACTGGTTGGGCTCCACACGGGTGGTCCCGGTCTCGCTGAGCACGGTGGTGACCTCGCCGGTGGCCGGGTCCAGCCGGTACAGGGTGAGCGTGCGCAGGTCGCGGGGCCGGCCGAGGTAGTACACCGCCGAGCCGTCCGGAGCCCACCACGCCCACTTGGTCGTGATCGGCGACAACTGCGGCATGAGCAGCGGCTCGGCCTGCGCGCGGACCACGGTGCCCTCGGCGACGTCCAGTACGACCAGCTCGGCCAGCGGCATGTTCTCGTCCCCGGCGTAGGCGTACCGCTGGGTGTGCAGGAGGGGCGCGCCGCCGTCGGCGGGCCTGGCCTCCACGAGGTGGGTCTGCCGGACGCTGCGCTCGTCGGTCCGATGCGCCAGCACCTTCGTCGAGTCGGGTGACCAGGCCACCGCGGGCGGCAGGTGCGGCAGGCCGATCTTGCGCAGCAGGGTGCCGTTGCCCGTGCAGTCCGGGCCGGATCCGTACCGGTGGTCGGGCTCTCCGTCGGTGGTCAGCGCCCACTCGCGGCCGTCGGACAGCGAGCGCGCCCACAGGTCGTGCCCCCGCTGGGACACGGCGGCCTTCCCGTCGGGCGACGGCACGTCCAGGGGGCTGCCCGGCGGCGTGAACTCGGCCCGCTCACAGACGTAGCCCTCCAGGTCGCAGCGCCAGTACTCACCGAGCGCGGCGAACTCCACGGCGTTCTGGCCCAGTTCGATGGCCATGAACGGCAAGGCCTCGGGGTCGACCGGGTGCCCGGAGGCGGCGGCCAGCGCGGCGGCGAGCAGGGTGTGGTCGAAAGCCGGCTCCCGGGTTCCCGCCGCCGGGTCGACCCGTACGAACCGTCTGCCGGCGCCGTTGCTCACCGCGTACCAGAACCGGGCGCCCCCATCGATCCACTGCGGCTTGACCTTGTCGCCGATGACGAGCTCGCCAGGACGGGTGGGGCGGCGGAAGAGCAGCTCTGCGGCCTGGTAGTCCTGAGTGGTGGTCATTCTTGGTGTCCTACCTCGGTGTTGGTCTTGGGGCATCGTGATCTTCATGAAGGTCATGCGAAGGCGCCGGCGAGGTGGGCACGGTCGGTGCCGCGTCGGGGCCAGGCGTTTCAGAGGCTGCGGGCGGTGATGTCGCCGTAGGCGGTGGTCGCGTGGATGTTCAGGCCGGCGGCGGCGCCGTCGGTGTTGTTCAGTGCGTTGTGGATGCGGCCGTAGGAGGTGCCGGCGTCCAGGGAGGCGGAGACTCCGCGGGCGGCGCCGACCGAGATCTCGCCTGCCTCGGTGCGCAGTTCGACCGTGCCGCGCACGGCCTCGGTAATGCGCAGGTCGCCCTTCTGGGTGCTGATCTGCGCCGGGCCGCCCAGGCGGCCGACCGTGATGTCACCGGCCTGGAGGGTGAGGCGGGCGCTGTCGGTCTCGTCGAGCTTGACGGTGGCCTGCGCGGCCTCGAAGGTGACGTCGCCGAGCCGGCCGACGCCCCGCAGTTCCGCGCTGGCCGCCTTCGCCTCGACGCGGGAGCCGGCCGGCAGCTGGACCGTCACCTCGACGGAACCGGAGTTGCCCAGGATCCGGTTCTTCGCCGCCGGGGCCGCGATCCGCAGGACGCCGTCGGCGTATCCGACCTCGATCTGCTCCGCCGCCTTCACGTCACGGCCCTTGGAGGCGTCCGCGGGCAGGACCTCGACCGTGGTGTCGGCCCGGTCCGCGGCGATGAACCGGATGCGCCCCGCGGGAATGTCCAGGACGGCGGCGACCGGGACGGCGGTGTCGAACTTCAGCATGGCGTTTCTCCTACATCGTGGCGGGCGCTCCGTCGGCCCGCCGTTTCCGATGAAGGAAAAGCTACGTTGCGTTCAAAGACTGGGCAACACACTCGTTGCGCAGAAATGCCATCACCACAGGTCAACGCCAGGAAATCGTTGCAACGGTCTAACGCCTAACGCAACAAACCCCACCCCATTCGTTGCAATGAATTGAAGGTGAACGCCAGAGCGCCCGCCGCGCCGCCGACGTCATCCGGCTCGGTAGCCGAGGTGTCCGTCGAGCAGGCTCCGCAGGCGCCTGCGCCCACGGTGCAGACGGGAGTTGACGGTGCCGTACGGAATGCCGACCCGCTCGGCGATCTCCTCGTACGCCAGGCCTTCGACATCGGCGAGGTAGACGACGGTCCGGAAGTCGCCCGGTATCGCCCGGAACGCCTCGACGATCACGGGGTCGGGGATCCGGTCCATGACCTGGGACTCCGGCGTGGGCAGACCCACGGACGTGTGGGAGGCGGCGCCGGCGAGCTGCCAGTCCTCGATGTCCGAGGTGTGCGTGACGCGCGGCTCCGCCTGCTGCTTCCGGTAGTCCGTGAGGAAGGCGTTGGTGAGGATCCGCAGCAGCCAGGCCCTCAGGTTGGTGCCGGGGCGGAACTGGTGGAAGCTGCGGTAGGCCCTGGCGTACGTCTCCTGGACCAGATCCTCCGCGTCGGCGAAGTTGCAGGTCAGCCGGATGGCGCGGGCGTTCAGCAGGGTTCGGTGGCAGGCGGCGTCCCGCTCGAAGCGGGCCGAGCGCTGCTCGTCCGTCTCCGCGGCGAGGAGGACCGCAGTCGTGTCCGTCATGAGTGTTTCCGCGCTCCTGTACCGCCCGCCGCACCTCGGATGGTCCGTCAGATCCGCGGGACGACTGTGGGGTTACGTCCTCGGCAAGATTATATAGCTAGCGTTCGTTTTTCTTCTTCGGGCAAAAAAGGGGCGGCCGGACGCCGCCCTGGTGGGCGTCCGGCCGCCATGCGGGTCCTGCGGTTACCTGGCGGTCCAGCCGCCGTCGACGGGCACCGCGGCGCCCGTGAGGAAGGAGGACCGGCCGCTGAGGAGCCAGGCCGCGGCCTGGGCGATCTCCACGGGCCGGGCCATCCGCTTCTGCGCGGAACGGGAGACGAAGGGCTCCTCCAATGCGGGGGTGTCGTGGAGCACCTGCTGCATGAGTTCGGTGAGCGTGCTCCCCACCACCAGCGAGTTCACTCGAATGCCCTGGTCGCCGTATTCGTCGGCCGCGGCCTTCGTCAGACCGACCACCCCGTGCTTGGCCGCGATGTAGGAGGCGGTGGCTCCCGTCGCGAGCACTCCCGCCACACTGGCCGTGTTCACGATGGAGCCGCCGGAGCCGGCGGCCAGCATGGCGCGTATCTGATGCTTGAGACAGTTCCAGACCCCGCGCAGGTTCACGTCGATGACACGGTCGAACACCTCGTCGTCGGTCTCGTGCAGCGGGGTCCCCGCCGTGGCCCAGCCCGCGTTGTTGAACGCTCCGTCCAGACGGCCGTACGCCCCGACCGTGGCGGCCACGGCGCGCTCGACGTCCCCGGGGTCGGTGACATCGCCGACGACCGCCGTCGCCCGTCCTCCCCCTTCCTCGATCTCCTTTGCCAATAAGGTCAGTTGGTCTTCCCTGCGCGCCATCAGGACGACGTCGGCGCCCTCTTGAGCGAACAGTCGCGCCGCAGCGGCCCCGATTCCGCTCGACGCACCTGTGATCATGACGGCCTTGCCCTGGAGCAACCCCTCGTATCGCATGGACCTCATTCAATCCCGGCTGGGGTTGCCGAACCCGGTGATCCTCCTCACGGCCTGACGGACCGCCGGAAGTCGGCCACGTGGCTCTTGGCCCACTGCCCGAACGTGCGCGCCGGGCGGGAGACCAGGCGCTCCAGGTCATGGGTGACCTGGAGTTTGGCACCGGCCGCCTGCCGGGCGGCGCTCTCGGTCAGGGCCTGCACCATCTGCTCGGAAAAGCGTCGCCTCCATGCCTCGCGCGCCTGGTCGAGCGTCAGCTCCACGAATCGCAGGGGCAGCTCCAGCGCGGATGCCAGCCGGTCGGTCTGATCCCGTGCGGAGAGTGCCTCCGGGCCGGTCAGGGCGTAGGCACCCCGGTGGTGTCCGGGTGTGGTCAGCACCACCGCGGCCGCCTTCGCCACGTCCTCGGGATCGACGCAGGCGTTGCGCGATGTTCCGTACAGCGCCCGCACCGCCCCGTCGCGCCGGACGCCCGGCGCCCAGCCGAGCGCGTTGGACATGAACGCGCGCGGGCGCAGCAGGGTCCAGTCCATGCCCGAAGTCCGCACCATCTCCTCGCACTCGCGCTGCCGCCGCGTCATCGCGTCCGTGGCCCGCGGGTCGGTGACGGCGAGCGCGGACAGTTTGACGACGTGGCGGACGCCGGCGGTGCGCGCCGCCGCCAGGAGGTTCTCGTCGTGGGACAGCCGGAGCGGATCGCCGGTGATCACGAACAGGGCGTCCGCTCCCACGCAGGCCCGGACGAGACCCGGGCGGTCGTCGTTGTCGGCGCCCACGATCCGGCCCGCCAGGCCCGCCCGCGCCGCCCGGGCGGGATCCCTCGTCAATGCCGAGACCTCGTGGCGGGCGGCCAGCAGGCTGACGGTCCGTCTTCCGACGGTGCCGGTCGCGCCCGCCACCACGATGCGCCGGCGTCTGTCGCCGCCGGTGGGGGCGCCGGCGCTCAGCACGCGATCGACTCCCCCTTCCCACGGTTCGGGTCGAGGTCGATGGAGGCCGCGACCGCGGCCGGGGCCAGGCCCGGGAGCAGGAACCGCCACATCCTGACCACGCGGTCGGTGAGGTCCGCCCGCCCGCACATCAGCTGCGAGTGCAACTGGGTGCCGGTACACGTACCGACGATGAACTGGGCCACTTCGGCCGGGTCGATCCCGTCCAGGAGCTCGCCACCCGCCTGCGCGTCCTTCAGGCAGGCCTCCATGATCTCCTCCCAGTCGCGGAACGAGGTGTCGTCCTGGACGCCGAGGGCCCGCTGCTCGACGGCGAGCTGGACGCCGGCGCGCAGGAGCAGGTCCGTCCGAAGGCGCCAGGACCACACCAGCGTGATGTCGACCAGGCGCTGGAGGCCCGCGGATCCCAGGTACGGCACGATCGTGTCGGGCTGCGCGTTGATGACGGCACGCGCGAGCTCTTCCTTGTTGGGGAAGTGGAAGTACACGGCTCCCAGCGTGACTCCGGCCTGCTGAGCCAGCGCCCGCATCGAGGTGCCGCGGTACCCGTACTCCTCGATCAGAGTTGCTGCTGCTCGCAGGATCTGCTCCCGCGTCCTGGCTGCGCGTTCCTGCTTCGGTTCGTGCACCGGCCCTCAACTCCCTCGACAAACAAAAAGAACACACGTTATGTTACGGCCCTCGGTCCCCCCACCGCCAGCGACTGAGGTCACTACGAGGCTTGCTCGGCCGTATCTGGAGTGAATCGATGATCAGCATCCAGTCTGCGCATGTCCGTTCCAGTGCCTTACCTGACCGGCTCGACCGTCCCGTCCTTCCTCTCCGTTCTACCGTTCCCGCCGTTCCCGCCGTTCCTGAACAGCAGTCACGCCGACTCGCCTCGGCAGACCTGCTCCAACTGCTCGTGCACAAGCGGAGACCGGCGGAGGTACTCCTGACCGGCTGGGAGCGACGCGGATCGAACACCTTCACCGTGAGAGCCCACTGGCCCGTGGCGCACACCTTCTACGAGCCGCGCTGCGGCGTCTTCGATCCGCTGCTGTTCGCGGAGACCGTGCGGCAGAGCATCCCGCTCCTCTCGCACGCCGCCTACGACGTCCCGCTCGGACACCAGCTGATCTGGGAGTACTTCACGTACGCGGTCGAGCCGGCGGCGATGCGGGTCCAGCACCGCCCGGCCGTCGTCGAACTGCGCATCACCTGCTCGGACATCGTGCGGCGCGCCGCACGCATGGCCGCGATCACCATGGACGTCGAGGCGTTCGCGAACGGCGCGCCGATCGGTACGGCCCGCGCCCGCTTCACCAGCAACCCGCCCGCGATCTACAAGCGGCTGCGCGCCGGCTACGCGGACCCCGTGGCCGCCATGGCCGCGGCCGGGCCGGCCGCCCTCCCGATACCGGCAGCCGTCGTGGCGCGCGAGCGGCACGCGGACGTGGTGCTGTCCGCCTGCGACGAACCCGCCCGCTGGCTGCTGCGCACCGACACCTCGCACCCGATCCTCTTCGACCACCCGGTGGACCACGTGCCGGGCATGCTGCTGCTGGAAGCCGCCCGCCAGTCGGCGCTGGCCCGGGTTTCCCCGGCCCACGCGAGGGCGGTCGCCTTCGACTCGACGTTCTTCCAGTACGTCGAGTTCCATGCCCCGTGCTCGATCGCGGCGGAGCCGACGCTGCCCGACGAACAGGGCCGGCCGCGCGTCGACGTGGTCGCGCTGCAGCGGGGGACGGTCGCCTTTTCCTGCATCGTGACCCTTGAGACGCACGACCACTTACCGGCAGCCGCGTGACCTCCCGCCCCGGCGTCCGCGGCACCAGCGCCCCAAGGGGCAATTCGGTAAATTTTCTCCATATGCCATAAATACGACGCACAGAACGGGGCCCTGGGCGTCCGATCACGGAGCCTCCGGTATGGCGGGGGCATTCGCCCGCTCCGAGGCGCCCAGCTGGCCACACAGCGATTCCGGTCCTCTCGCCGCGGAGTCCGGTACGCCGCGCGGCACCCGTCGAGGGGTGTCGCGCGGCCGGGGCCGGCCGCTCTCCCGCGAGCGGACCGGTCCGTGGAAGTCCGGGGCGCTGATCAACCGTTCAACGGCTTCTGATACCACTTCAAGCCATGAAGAAGATCACTCGCCGTCATGCCTTGGGCATCACCGCCGGCGCAGCCACCGCCTTCGGGCTGACCGCCTGCTCGTCGTCGGGCGCCAAACCCGCGGCGGGCTCCTCCGGGTCCCCCGCTTCCATACCCACCGGCACCATCGACGAGGTCTACGAAGGCCGCCGCATCCAGATCACCCTCGGCGCGGGCGGCCACCACGGCGTCGGCATGCCGGTCATCAAGATCGACGGCAACGAGCTGCACCTGATGGCCAACGCCGACAACAGCTGGGTCACCGTCGTCAACCACTACGAGACGTTTCCGGACCCCATCTCGGCCGCCCGCGCCGCCATCCGCGACCTCCAGGGCGCCGCCCTCGTCCCGTTCACGCCGAAGGGCGACACGCTGTGACCGTCCGCAAGAATCAGGCCAAGCTCACCGCCGACGAGAAGCGCGCCTTCACCAACGCGGTGCTCGAACTCAAGCGGACGGGCGTCTACGACCGGTACGTCAACGCCCACAACGCGTTCCTCATGAGCGACTCCGACTTCGGCGACCGGGTCGGCCACCGCGCCCCCTCCTTCCTCCCCTGGCACCGCCGCTTCCTGCTGGACTTCGAAGCGGCGTTGCAGAAGGTGGATCCGAAGGTCTCGCTCCCGTACTGGGACTGGACCGCCGACCGGACCCCCGGATCCTCCCTCTGGGCCGCGGACTTCATGGGCGGCACCAGCCGCGCCCGGGACGGGCAGGTACTGGACGGGCCCTTCGCCTACCCGGCGGGCAAGTGGGCCATCACCGTGGGGGTGGACCAGCGCCAGTACCTGCGGCGCACCCTCGGCACGGGCACACCCGAGCTGCCGACCAAGGCCGAGGTGAACGCCGTCCTCGCCATGCCCGAGTACGACATGGCCCCCTGGAACAGCTCCTCCGGCGGCTTCCGCAATCACCTGGAGGGATGGCGCGGGGCCAATCTCCACAACCGCGTCCACGTGTGGATCGGCGGCCACATGGCCACCGCGGCGTCTCCCAACGACCCGGTCTTCTGGATGCACCACGCCTTCATCGACATGCTCTGGGCCGAGTGGCAGTCCCGGCACCCGCAGTCCACCTACGTGCCCGCCACCCCGACGCCGAACGTGGTCGACCTGCGCGGCACCATGCGGCCGTGGAACAACGTGACCCCGGCCGACATGCTGGACCACCGCAAGTTCTACACCTTCGACACCGAAGGGGCCCCCGCCGCCCGTTAGGCGGAGGTGGTCCGTTCGACCAGCTGGACAGCCACTCCGCTGGGGGGCGGCCCGGACCCGGCGGCGGCTCACGTCTTCGGGCCGCTCACCACCGGTCTCGACGGGTGACGGCGAAGGACTCGCCCTCCCTGCGGACCTCCACCGCGCCCGCCCCGCCGAAGTGCGCGGGGACCACCAGCTCGCAGGTGTCCGCGGCCCGTTCGAGGATCCGCCGGCGGGTGGCCACGGCCTGGTCCGCGTCCAGGCAGAAACAGCTGTTGCAGGAGGGCCGCAGGATCTGTACGGGGCTGTGCAGGATGTCGCCGACGAAGACCGCCCGGTCGTCGCCGGAGTCGAGGCGCAGGACGCTGGAGCCGGGGGTGTGGCCGGGTGCGGACTCCAGGGTGAGGTGTTCGTCGATGCGGTGCGTGCCCTCCCAGAGCACGGCCTGCCCGGAGCGGTGGACGGGCGCGATGCTGTCCTCGTAGATGAGCCGGTCGTCCTGGTTCAGCCCCTTGCCGTAGGCGTTGCCGGGTCCGAAGTGGAAGTCGTCGGCCGCCGGGATGAGGTACTGGGCGCCCGGGAAGGTGGGTATCCACTGCCCGTCGACGTCGTGGGTGTTCCAGCCGACGTGGTCGCCGTGGACGTGGGTGTTGACGACGGTGTCGACGTCCTGCGGGCGGATTCCGGCCCGGGCCAGTCGTTCGAGGAACTCACCCTGCCAGTGGTGGAACTGCGGCGAGCCCGGACGTTCGCGCCCGTTGCCCACTCCGGTGTCGACGAGGACCGTCCGTCCGGCGCTGCGCAGGACCCAGGTCTGCAGGGCCACCACCGTCAGGTCCTCGTCCGGTTGCCAGTGGTCCGGGGCCAGCCAGTCCTCGTTGTCCTTCCACACGTCCGTCCCGGACTGCGGGACGAGGTCGCGGGCGGGGACGAACGGACCCGCCCATTCGACGATCCGGATGACCTCTACGTCTCCCAGCACGGTGCGCTGTACGTTCTCACTGTTCATGGCTTCGACCCTAGAAAGAGCCGGTGAGGCTCTCAATGCCTGCTCGGCTCACCGGAATACGAGGGCGTCTCATCTAGTCTGGCCCGATGGACGTGGTGAGCGATGCGATCTCGGCCGTGCGGATCGGGCGGCCCTCCTCGGACCGGATCCGGGCGGGGGGCCGCTGGTGCACGCGGCTCGCCCCGTACGACGGCGCCGGCTTCCATGTCGTACTGGAGGGAAGCTGCTGGCTGCTGCCCGACGGGGGCTCCCCCGTCCTGCTGGGGCCCGGTGACGCGGTGCTGCTGCCGCACGGGACGGGGCACGTGATGGCCGACCGCCCCGCGGACGCGGCGGCAGTGGAACGGGCCGTGCCCTTCGAGCGGGTGGCCGGCGGGGCGGCGGGGCTGCCGCAGGACGGCTCCGGTGCGGTGGAGGTGCTGTGCGGGAAGTACCGGCTCGACCGCAGCCGGGTGCACCCGCTGATGGCGGAGCTGCCGCAGGTCGTGCACCTGCCGAACCGGGCGGGCACCCATCCAGAACTCCGCGCCGCCATCGACCTGCTGGGCCGGGAGCTGGACGGGCGGCGGCCGGGCGCCTGCATCGCGGTGCCCAGCCTGCTCGACCTCCTGCTCGTCTACATGATCCGCTCCTGGATGGCCGAGGGCCGCACCGGGGCGTGGCCGGCCGTACTGGGCGATCCGGTGGCGGCCGCCGCCCTGCGCGCGCTGCACTCGGACCCGGCGGCCCCGTGGACCAACCAGCTCCTGGCGGCCGAGGCGGGGGTGTCGCGGCCGACCCTGGCCCGGCGGTTCACCGCTCTGGTCGGCCGTCCGCCGATGGCGTACCTCACCTGGTGGCGGCTGAACCTCGCCGCCACCTTGCTCAGGGACACCGGGGACCCGCTGTCGGCGGTGGCCCGCCGGGTCGGGTACGGCACCCCGTACGCCCTGTCGCACGCCTTCAGCCGCGAGTTCGGCATCACGCCGGGGCGGTACCGGGCGCAGGCGGCGGCCTAGGTGTGTTGTCCGGCCAGGCCTGGCGGAGGGCCTGGACGTCATCGCCCTGCGGCTTGATAGGTGTTGGGCATGCATGACAACCAGGTAGTCAGGCTCGAAGACGTCAGCCGGTGCTACGCGGCCGGGTCGTCGGCGCAGGTGCGCGCCCTCGACGGGATCTCCGTGACCTTCGAACGCAGCACCTTCACCGCCGTGATGGGCCCCTCGGGCTCGGGCAAGAGCACCCTGCTGCAGTGCGCGGCGGGGATCGACCGGCCCGACTCGGGCCGGGTCGTCGTGGACGGCGTCGATCTGGGCCCGCTCGGTGAGAAGGCCCTCACCGAACTGCGCCGGGACCGGATCGGATTCATCTTCCAGGCGTCCAACCTGATCGGCGCGCTCACCGCGGAGCAGAACGTGGGGCTGCCGCTGCGGCTGGCCGGCCGCCGGCCGGACCCCGCCCAGGTACGGGCAGCGCTCGCGCAGGTCGGGCTCGGCGAGCGGGGCGGGCACCTGCCCTCCCAGCTGTCCGGCGGCCAGCAGCAGCGTGTGGCCGTCGCCCGGGCCCTGATCAGCCGCCCGAAGGTGCTGTTCGCCGACGAACCGACCGGGGCCCTGGACAGCGGCTCCAGCCGGACCGTGCTGAGGCTGCTGCGCGGTCTGGTCGACGAGCAGGGGCAGACCACGATCATGGTCACTCACGACCCGGTGGCGGCCTCGTACGCGGACCGCGTCATCTTCCTCGTCGACGGCCGCGTGACCGACGAGATGCACGGGCCGACCGCGCAGCGGGTGGCCGAGCACCTGGCGCAGCTGGAGGCCGAACCGGAACCGGCCGCGGAGCCCGCTGCCTGCCCCCGTCAGTGAGACGGGTGGTGGTCACCGGCGGCCGCACCTTCGGCGAGGAGCGCGTTGGCCTCGGCATAGGGGAGGGCGTCCGCGCCGAAGCCGAAGGTGCCGTACTCGGCGATCTCACGGGCGGCCCGGGTGAGGGCGCCGAGCGCCGCGCGGGACAGGGCCGATCCGGTGCTGATCCGGCGCACCCCGAGGGCGCCGAGCTCGGTGACGGACAGCTTGAGGGCGCCGCCCATCAGGACGTTGACGGGCCGGGTCACCGAGGAGCAGACGGCCCGGATGGCGTCGGCGTCGGGCAGGGCCGGGGCGTAGAGCACGTGGGCGCCGGCCGCCTCGTACGCCTGGAGGCGGCGGATGGTGTCGTCGAGGTCGGGCCGGCCCAGGAAGAAGTTCTCGGCGCGGGCCGTGACGGTGAACGGGAAGTCCAGGCGCTCGGCGGCCTCCACGGCCGCGGCCACCCGCTCCACGGCTTCGGCGAGCGGGCGCACCGGCTCCTCGTCGCGTCCGGTGGAGTCCTCGATCGAGCCGCCGACCAGTCCCGTGGCGGCGGCGAGGCGGATGGTCTCGGCGACGTCCTCGGGCTCGTCCCCGAAGCCGCTCTCCAGGTCGGCGGTGACGGGCAGGGTGCAGGCCTCCACGATCCGGCGGGCGTTGTCGAGGATCTCGGCGCGGCCGGCCCGGCCGTCGGGGCGGCCGAAACTGTGGGCGAGGCCGGCGCCGGTGGTGGCGAGGGCGGCGAAGCCGAAGCCGGCCAGGATGCGCGCGCTGCCCGCGTCCCAGGGGTTGGGGACGACGAAGGGCCGGGGGCCGTGGTGCAGGTCCCGGAAGGCGACGGCCCGCCGGTGGCGGGCGTCGGCGGTGCGGTGGTCCATGGGTTCCTCGCTGCGGTCCGTCGGCGTCGGCCCGGCTCCGGCTCCGGCCGGGGGCGCTCGGCTCAACGTACTCATCTGCGGCCGGTTTCACCCCACTTGGCGCGGTGGACCCCTCAGACCGCCGCGAGCGAGTCGTCCCCCTGGGGGATCCGGCCGTGGAGACGGTCCAGGTAGGTGTGGGCCGGGGGCAGAGTCTCCAGCAGGATCCGCTGCTGCCGCTTGATCCGGGTGAAGTGGTCCTCGGCCGTACGGACGGCGTGGGGGTGGTGGGAGAGGGCCGGGGGCGGGGACGCGGTGTGCGGGGTGAGGGCGGTCAGGAGGGCGCGCAGCGGAGCCTCCGCGGGCGTGACGGACAGGCCGGCCCGGTGGGCTTCCACGGTTTCGTGCAGGGCGTCGGAGAGGGGCAGGGTGCGCTGCTGTGTCCAGAACGGGCCGTCCGTGCCCTGTGAAGCCGCGTAGCGGAGCTGGGCGAGGTCGAGGGCATCGCGGTAGTGGGCGGCGGCCGCCCGGTTGAAGCGGGGCGCGGGGACTTCACGGGTGCCGAGGGACGGGAGGTCCCGGATCAGCCGGTCGAGCAGGTCGAGCGTCGCGCGCTGGTCGTCGGCCAAGGGGTCGGTGGACCAGGCGGCCGCGCCGAGGGCCACGCAGTTCTTGACCCAGGCGCGCCTGGTACGGCCGGCGCGGAGGGGGGTGTGGGTGAGCTCCGTGGGGTCGCGGGGCAGGCCCAGGGCCCTGCGCAGGCTCCGGGCGGCTTCGTCCGGGGTGGTCAGGGCGCTCGCGTAGACGAGGCCCGCGCCGTAGCGGCCGAGCAGGGGGCGGCGCCAGGTCCAGCCGTGCGCGAGGGCGGTGGCCGTGGTGTACGGCTCGACGCCGTGCGGGCCGCTGTCGTGCGGGACGGTGAGCGACATCATGCTGTCGGCGAGGAGGCGGTCGGCCGCGCTGAGGAAGGGTTCGCCGAGGAGGCCGGCCAGGAGGCCGCTCTCGTGGCCGGTGCAGTCCAGGAAGAAGTCGGCCGTCAGGTCTCCGCGGGTGGTGTGCACGGCCGTCAGCATGCCGCTCGCGTCGCGGTGGGCGCCGAGGAGCTCGCCGGTCACCATGCGCACGCCGCAGGTCTCCATCGCCTTTCTGCGCAGGAAATGGGTCAGCATGGCGGTGTCCGCGTGCCAGCCGTACGCGATCGCCGCCCGGCCGTCCAGCCAGCGGGGGGATTTCCGGGCGTCCATGAGCGGCGGCTCGCGGAAACAGGCGTGGTCGGCGGGTTCGACCGTCCGGCCGGTCCGGCGGCGGAGGAGCCAGAAATCGGACAGGGGGAATCCCTCGCAGTCCGGCGGCGTCCCGTCCTGCGGAATGTAGAAATGGTGTTCGCCCCAGTTCACATATTTGACGGCCGCGCTGAAGGACGCCGAACTCGCGTGCATCCATTCGTTCTCGGAAATTCCCAGGCGGTCGAAGAGATCGCGCTGCACCGTGGGCGCGAGGGCGGTGACCCGGCTCGCGGGGCGGTGGGGGGTTTCGAGAACCGTGACACGGACCGTCCCGCGGCAGGCCGAGGCCAGCCGGGCGGCGGCGATCCAGGCGGTGAGGGTGCCGCCGACGATCACCGCTTTCCTGATGTCGCCGGGTGCGGCCTCGGCCGTGTTCGTGTCCATGGGGGGAGTTTCGCCGCCACCTCTGTACCGGGTGTGTACGACGTCTGTATCGAGGTATCCGAGGGGACCGGAGAACGCGTACAGGGGGCGAGCCGAATCTGTTGGTGCGGGACCTGAACGGGGCCCGACACCAATAGGAGGAATGATGTTCAAGAACCCCCAGGTCCAGCACCCTCTGGAAATTCTGACGGAGATCGAGCGCAGTGCGGCGGTGGATCAGGAACTGCTGCTACGGGACAGCGGAACGCCGTGGGCGGAGATCCTCTCGGAATACGTCGACGCTTTGAACGAGCTGGCCACTCGGGGCACCGCGGACAACGGGTACATCGCCACCTACGGCCTGGACGAGGGGCACGCCGGCGGCTGCGGGTGAGTCCGCGCACGGGGAAGCGGCCCGGTGGCGGGAACCACCGGGCCGCCGGGGAGCGGGAGTTCAGACCGCCGTGAGGACGCTGGTCCGGCTGAACAGCCTGACCAGCGGCATCAGGCGGTAGTGCGGGACGAGGTTGTCGGTGGGCCGGGGTTCCAGAAGGCGGGCGTCGGCCAGCTGGTCCAGGACGTCCTCGGCCTCGTGGAGCGGCAGGTCGAGGAGGGCGGCCGCGTCCAGGGGCGTGAAGTGGGAGAGGTCGGTGGCGGTGAGGGCGGCGAACGCCGTGGCGGTGGACGGGTCGAGGTCGGTCAGGGCGTGCCGCAGTCCGGTGGTGACGTCGAGGCTGCCGATGCGCAGTTCGCCGAGCCGGCGGTCCTCCGCGGCGAGCCGGGCGGCGAGGCGGGCGGGCGGCCGGTCGGGGCGGTCGGCGAGGCGGGCCGCGGCGATGCGCAGGGCGAGCGGGAGGCGATCGCAGTATTCGGCGATGCGGGCGACCGCTTCGGGGTCGGCGGCCAGCCGGTCGGGGCCGGCGATCCGGGCGAGGAGACGGGTCGCCTCGGCGGGGGTCATCGGGCCCAGGCGGACCAGGCGGGTGCCTTCGAGAGAGGCGAGGGCCGGGCGGATGCCGGTGACGAGGGTGCGGGTGGCGCCGCCGCCGGGAAGCAGGGGCCGTACCTGGGCGTCGTCGGCCGCGTTGTCGAGGACGACCAGCATGCGGCGGCCGGCGAGGAGCGTGCGGTAGAGCTGGGCGCGCTCGTCGAGGCCGTCGGGGATCCGGCCGGGGGCGGTACCCAGGGCGTGCAGGAACCAGCCCAGGACCTGGGCGGGGGCGCGGGACGCGCCGTCGGGGGTGCGCAGATCGGCGTACAGCTGGCCGTCGGGGAAGTCGGGGCGGGCGTGTTCGGCGGCCCTGAGGGCGAGTGCGGACTTTCCGGTGCCGTGGGCTCCGGTGATGACGACGTCCTGGCGGCCGTCGAGGGCGTCCAGCACCTCACGGCACGGGGCCTCCCTGCCCGTGAAGTCGCCCGGCGCGGCCGGCAGCAGGGCCGGGACCGGGCCGGCGGCGGAGCCGGGGACGGCGGGGGCCTGACCGGCCGGGGCCGGGGCGGTGACGGTCCGGGCGGCCGGCGCCCGGCCGGCCGGGGCCGGACCCGGCGCGGGCGGCTCGGCCGTGAGGGCGGCCGTCCGGTGTTCGGGGGCGGCGGGGGCGGGCAGGGTGCCGGTGAGGATCTCCTGGTGCAGGGCGCGCAGCTCGGGGCCCGGGTCGATGCCGAGTTCGTCGGCGAGGACCCGGCGGCCCTCCTCGTACAGGCAGAGGGCATCGGCCTGCCGGCCGCAGCGGAACAGTGCGGTCATCAGCTGGCCGCGCAGGCGCTCCCGTAGGGGGTGCTGGGTGACCTGCCGGGTGAGGCCCGGGACGAGTTCGCCGTGGCGGCCCAGGGCGAGGGCTGCCTCGGTGTGGTGTTCGGTCGCGGCGAGGTGTGCCTCGGTCAGGCGCGGACCCTCGGCGGCGGCGAGCTGTTCGGTGACGCCGCTGAGCGCCGGGCCGCTCCACAGGGCGAGCGCCTGGCCGAGGCGGCGTTCGGCGTCGGCGTAGCGGCCCGCCAGGAGGTCGGCGCGGCCGGTTTCGGCGAGTTCGCGGAAGCGGTCCCAGTCGAGGGCGGCTGGGGTGATGTCCATGCGGTAGCCGGCGCCGTGGCGTTCCAGGCCGTGGCCCGGGCCCAGCCGGGTGCGCAGCCGCGAGACGTACGTGTAGAGCTGGTGGGTGCTCGTGGCGGGCGGGTTCCAGCCCCAGAGCAGGGTGGTGAGCCGCTCGTCGGTGATGACCTGGCCGTGGGCGAGGAGCAGGGCGGCGAGCGCGGTGCGCTGTTTGGAGCCGTCGAGGGGAACCGGGCTGCCGTCGAGCTCGGCGGACACGGGCCCGAGGATCTTGAAGTCCATGGAGTCCCCTCCGTTTCGCGAGCCCGCGTCTGCTCGCGGGCCAACCACCGCGAAACGCTAGTGACCTGGGGTTTTCCATCGCTCTCGGATCGATTTTGGTGAGCCGAAAGGGTTTTGAAAGCGCACGAAAACGGGGGCTCCGTAGCGTTCATGGCGTACCGCAGGGCACCGGCCCACGGCGGACGACGAGGGTCCAGGAGGACACCATGAACCGCGCCATTCTCTCCGCTCGCAAGACCGCCCGGACCGCGACGGCCGCCCCGCTGGGACAGCTGGCGGCGACGGCGGCCCTGCTGCTCGCGGCGGTCGGGGGGATCGCCGCGAACCAGGGTGTGACGCCATTCGTCGACAGCGCGGCCTCGGACCTCTCCGTCTCCCAGGCCGCCACGGCGGACGACCCGTGGGTGTGAACCCGGTCCCCGCGGGGACCGCCGTCAGGGCTGGCCGCTCGCGAACAGCTGCCGCAAGCCGGCCGGTTCGCCTCCCGCGAGCGCCACCAGGAACTGCTCCACACGCTCCCGCCACGCCCGTGCGCCGACCTCGGTGAAGAGGTCCACCGCGCTCTTGAACGTACCCGCGGCGCCGCTCACGTCCGAGCGCAGTGCCTGCGCACATCCGAGGACGACCGCTGCCCGCGCCCGGAGGTAGGCGTCCGTCACCTGTTCCGCGGCCTGCAGGGCACTGCGGGCGACCGCCTCGGCCTCCTCGAGCTTTCCCTGGCGCCACAGCGCCTCTCCCAGAGCACGCAGCACATGCGTCTCGCCCCTGCGGTCACCACTGCCGAGCACCAGCTCCAGCGCACGCCGGCAGGCCTCCTCGGCGCGCGCCGCGTCGCCCTGGTGGAGCAGCGCCTTCGCCAGCCGGAGCATGCTCTGCGCCTCGCCCCGCACCGACCCGAGCCCTCTGCTCCTGGCCACGGCCTCCGAAGACAGCACCAGGCTCGCCTGGGCGTCCCCCCGTTCCAGTTCGATCTGCGCCAGCAGACCCAGTACATGGGCCTCGGCGTAGGGGTCGTCGACCGCGCGGAAGATCTCCAGCGAACGGCGGCCCGTCTCCACCGCCCGGCCCGTGTCTCCGCGATGGCGCTCGCACATCGCCAGGTTGCGCAGCACCAGGGCTCGCCCCTGGTCCTGGCCCTGCTCCTCGAACAGGGCCAGGGCCAGGCCGAGGCGCTCGTACGCGCTGTCGTGCTCGTACTGGATGATCTCCAGGGTGCCGAGCGACTGCAGCATGGCCGCCTCGCCCAGCCGGTCGCCGGTGCGGCGGGCCGCGTCCAGGGCCGCTTCGCCGCATTCCCGCCAGTCCTCCAGGTAGTTGCGGCTCTGGAAGAGGGTGACGCTGGTCATCGTCAGCTCCCACGCGTAGCCGGACTCGCCCTCGCGGGCCGCCTGCTGCACGAGGCCCGTGATGGAGGAGCGCTCGGCCTCGAACCACTCCATGGGGTTCTCCACGAGGGAGTCCACCAGGTGGGCGGGGAGGTCCCGCAGGGGAGCGGCCCCGGGGACGACGGTGTAGTCGCCGCCGTAGAGCCGCCGGTGTGCCACCTTGGCGAGCCCCAGCCACACCCCGCAGGCGCGCCGCAAGGCCGCCCTCAGTTCCCCTTCTCCGTCCTCGGCAAGCGCGCATTCGCGAGCGAAGAGGCGGAGAAGGTCCTGAAACCGGTAGCGGACGTGGCCGGCGCTGGCGCTGAGGGGTTCGAGGAGCTGGGCGTCGACGAGCTGTTCGATGAGGTCCTCGGCGTCGACCGGGCCGATGTCGAGCAGGGCGGCGCCGGCCCACGCGGAGAACTCGGTGACGTTCAGCGAACCGAGCAGCCGGAACATGCGGGCGGTGTCGGCCGGCAGGTCACGGTAGCTCAGCCGCAGACCGGCCCGCACCCCGCGCGCGTCCAGGCTCAGTTCGTCGAGCCTGCGGTGCTGGTCCTCCAGGCGGGAGACGAGTGTGCGGACGGTCCAGTGCGGTTTCGCCGCGAGCCGGGCGGCCGCGATGCGCAGCGCGAGGGGAAGGCGGTCGCACAGTTCGCTGAGCCGGGCGGCGGCCACCGGGTCGCCGGCCAGCCGGTCGTCGCCGGCCACCCGGGAGAGCAGGGTGATCGACTCGTCCTGTTCGAGGGAACCGAGGTTCAGCGGTACGAGGGCGTAGTCGCCGGCGAGCCGGCTGCTCATGCTGTCGCGGCTGGTGACCAGGACGCAGCAGCCGGACGTGCCGGGCAGGAGGGGGCGTATCTGCTGGAAGGAGCGGGCGTTGTCGAGGACGATCAGGACCCGGCGGCCGTCCAGGACGCTGCGGAAGAGCGCGGTCCGTTCGACCTGGTCGGCGGGGATCTGCGGGCCGGGCACGCCGAGGGCGCGCAGGAAGCGGTCGAGGACGGCGGCGGGCCTGCGGGGTTCCTCCTCCTCGTCGTAGCCGCGCAGGTCGGCGAAGAGCTGCCCGTCGGGGAAGCGGGAGGCGACCTGGTGGGACCAGTGCACGGCGAGCGCGGTCTTGCCGACGCCGCCGGTGCCGGTGATGGAGCCGACGGGCGGGGAGGCACCGTCGAGGAGGTCCAGCAGCCGGTCGAGGGTGGCCAGGTCCTGGTTGCGGCCGGTGAAGGACGCGGCGGCCGGGGGGAGATGGGCGGGCACCGTGGTGACCTGGGCGGGCAGGGGGTTTGCGGTGGGGAGGGTGAGCTTCGGGGAGTCGGCGAGGATGTCTCCGTGCAGTTCCTGGACCGCGGGCCCGGGGTCGATGCCGAGCTCCTCGGAGAGCAGGCGTGCGCCGTCGCGGTACGCCTCCAGGGCCTCGGCGCGGCGGCCGGAGCGGTAGTGGGCCAGCATCAGCTGGGCGAGGGCCTGTTCGCGCAGCGGGTTCGTCCGTACGAAGCCGGTGAGCTCCCCGATCAGTTCGCGGTGCTGGCCGCGATCCAGGCGCAGGGCGGTGAGCTGTTCGTACACGTCGAGGCGGAGCTCGGTCAGGCGCTCGGCCTCCGCTTCGACCCGTTCGGCGGTGATGCCGGCGAGGGCGGGGCCGCGCCACATCGCGAGGGCTTCCTCGAAGTGTGCACAGGCCTCCTCGGTACGACCGCGGCGCGCGGCCTCGCGTCCTTCGGCGGCCCGTTCCTCGAACTCGACGGCGTCGATGCGGTGTTCGCCGGCGTAGAGCATGTAGCCGGGGTGGCTGGTGACGAGCAGGTCGTCGATGCCGACGGCGGTCTTGAGGGTCTTGCGCAGCGCGGAGACGCAGATGGCGATCTGGTTGCGCGCGGTGGCGGGCGGGTTGCCGTGCCAGACGGCGTCGGCGAGGGTGTCGACGGAGACGACCCGGCCGGGCGCGAGCAGCAGCATCGACATGATGGTGCGCTGCCGGGCGCCCTGGAGGGCGACCGGGCGCCCGTCGGCGCTGATGTCCAATGGCCCCAGGATCCGGAACACCACCTGAAGCACGACTGCCCTCCCTTGCTCCGGCCACGGTCGTACCCGAACGACCGGTTCGCCTTCACTCTGGGTTACAGGCCGTGGTGGGGCCCCGCAACGAAGGCGGCAGCAAACTGCCAGACGGGCCGCTGATCAGGTACGGGCCGCCCACGAGGAGGGGGGCAGCAGCTCGCTGCGGTCCCAGCGGGCGGCCTGCTCGGTCGGGGCGGGTTCGGGGGCGCGGGCGGTGAGGACCGTCACGAGGGCCGCGACGACGGCGAGTTCCTCCGGGGTGGGACGGCCATTGATGATCTTGAACAGGGACGGTGCCAGGGGTCCGTCGAGGGCGGGTGCGGTGGTGCCGGACATGGCTCTCACTCCTTACATCGGGGGGTTGCCGTGCTTGCGGGCGGGCGTCGCGGCGTGCTTGGTGCGGAGCATGGCGAGGGCGCCGATCAGGGTGGCGCGGGTGTCGGCGGGGTCGATGACGTCGTCGACGAGGCCGCGCTCGGCCGCGTAGTACGGGTGCATCAGCTCGGCCTTGTACTCCTTGACGAGCTGCTGCCGGGTGGCCTCGGGGTCCTCGGAGGCGGCGATCTGGCGGCGGAAGACCACGTTGGCCGCGCCCTCGGCGCCCATGACGGCGATCTCGTTGGCCGGCCAGGCGAAGGTGAGGTCGGCGCCGATGGACTGGGAGTCCATGACGATGTAGGCGCCGCCGTAGGCCTTGCGCAGGATGAGGGAGATCCGCGGGACGGTGGCGTTGCAGTAGGCGTAGAGGAGTTTGGCGCCGTGCCGGATGATGCCACCGTGTTCCTGGTCGACGCCCGGGAGGAAGCCGGGTACGTCGACCAGCGTGACGAGCGGGACGGAGAACGCGTCGCAGAGCTGGACGAAGCGCGCCGCCTTCTCCGAGGAGTGGATGTCCAGGACACCGGCCAGGGACTGGGGCTGGCTGGCGACGATGCCGACGACCTGGCCGCCGATCCGGGCGAGGGTGGTGATGACGCTGGTGGCCCAGCGCTCGTGGACCTCCATGTGCTCGCCGTCGTCGACGATCTCCGTGATGACCTCGCGCATGTCGTACGGGCGGCTGCCGTCGAGGGGGACGAGGTCGAGGAGGCGCTCGCAGCGGCGGTCGACGGGGTCGTCGCAGGAGACGGCGGGCGGGGTGGCCCGGTTGTTGGCGGGCAGCATCGACAGCAGGTAGCGGACCTCGGAGATGCAGGTCTCCTCGTCGTCGTACGCGAAGTGCGCGACGCCCGAGGTCTCGGCGTGCACGTCCGCGCCGCCGAGCCCGTTCTGGGTGATCTCCTCGCCGGTCACCGCGCGGACCACGTCCGGGCCGGTGATGAACATCTGCGAGGTCTCGCGGACCATGAACACGAAGTCCGTCAGCGCCGGGGAGTACGCGGCGCCGCCCGCGCACGGGCCCAGCATCACCGAGATCTGCGGGATGACGCCCGAGGCCCGGGTGTTGCGCTGGAAGATGCCGCCGTAGCCGGCGAGGGCGGAGACGCCCTCCTGGATACGGGCGCCGGCGCCGTCGTTGAGGGAGACCAGCGGAGCGCCGGCCGCGATGGCCATGTCCATGATCTTGTGGATCTTCGTGGCGTGGGCCTCGCCCAGGGCACCGCCGAAGATGCGGAAGTCGTGCGCGTAGACGAAGACCGTACGGCCCTCGACCGTGCCCCAGCCGGTGATGACACCGTCGGTGTAGGGCTTCTTGGCCTCCAGGCCGAAGCCCGTCGCCCGGTGGCGGCGCAGCTGCTCGACCTCCTTGAAGGAACCCTCGTCGAGCAGGAGGGCTATGCGCTCACGGGCGGTCAGCTTGCCCTTGGCGTGCTGCGCCTCGGTCGCGGCGGGCATGCCGTCGAGGACGTCCTGCCGGATGCGGACGAGTTCGGCGACGCGTTCGGCCATGGTCATGGGGGCTCCCTTGCCGGTCTACCGGTTGTGCCGGTGTCAGCTGGTGCGGAGGGCGATGTAGTCGCAGAGGGCGAGCAGGGCGCGGCGGGCCGGCAGCGGGGGCAGCCCGGCGAGGGCCGCGCGGGCCCGGTCGAGGCGGCGGTGCATCACGGCCTCGGTCTCTTCGAGCGCGGTGGAGCGCTCGAAGAGTTCCAGGGCGCGCGGCACGTCGGCGGCCGGGACGGGGCCGGCGGCGAGGAGGCCGCGCAGTTCGGCGTCGGCGGGGTCGCCGCCTTCGCGGGCGAGCAGGACGGGCAGGCTCTGGACTCCGGCCAGCAGGTCCTTGCCGCGTTCCTTGCCGGTGACGTCGGCCGGGGAGCGCAGGTCGAGGAGGTCGTCGGCTATCTGGAAGGCGATGCCGAGCTCTCGGCCGCACTCGGTGAGGGCGGCCACGTCGCCCGTCCGGGCCGCGGCCTGGATGGCTCCGATGCCCAGAGACATCGAGAGCAGGGCCGCCGTCTTGCCCTCGGCCACCTTGAAGTAGTGGGTGACCGGGTCCTCGTCGGGGCCGGGGCCGGTCAGTTCGCGCAGCTGGCCCGCGACCAGGCGGCCGGCCGCCTGGGCGTTGAGGTGGACGGCGGCGGGGCCGAGTTCGGCGGCGAGCTGGGCGGCACGGGCGAGCAGCCAGTCCCCGCCGAGGACGGCGGCGCGCTCGCCCCAGCGGGCGTGGGCGCTGGGGACGCCGTGCCGGGTGGCGGCGCCGTCCATCACGTCGTCGTGGTAGAGGGAGGCGATGTGCACGAGTTCGGCGATGGCGGCGGCCTGGGTGACGCCGTGGGCCCAGGGGTCGCCGAATTCGGCGCCGAGGAGGACGAGGAGGGGGCGCAGGCGTTTGCCGCCTGCGTCGGCGAGGTGGCCGGTGAGCGCGGCGACCCGCGGGTCGAGGGCGTCGTGGGCGCTGGCCTGGAGCCATTTCTCGGCGCGGGAAAGGGATTCCCGCATTCGGACCTCGAACTCCGGTTCTTCAAGGGCGAGTTGGGTGAGCAGCCGGGCGGCGGGCAGATCAGTCGACACGGATGCCGTCCCGGCTCCGTACGTTTGTCCAGCACCCATGGGGAATCCCCTCCGCGACACGGCGAACCTATCGATTTCACCTATTCGCACGACAGCTTTCAGCCCCGGCGGACTGCCCTACAACAGCGCTGACATGAAGGTGCCACTACGACCTCAGCGCACGGCCGACCAGGAGATCGTCAGCTTCCTGCCAAGTTTTCGGCGGTCCGGTCGGCCCCGAATGGCCGCCGTTACGCTCCCTCACGAAATCTTCGAGGGAAGGCTCAAGGAATTGCGAAACCGAATCACGCTCGCCGCTGTACTCGTCGCCGTCGCACTGTCCCTGACGGTCGTTCCGGCCACGGCGGCCGAGACCACCGCGACGCCTGCCGCACCGGCCGCGCAGACCTGCGGTGAGATACGGCTGACCGGGTCGCTCCCCGCGCCGCCGGCCGGTATGGCCGTCCAGCAGCAGATCACGATCGGGGCGGACTGCGAGCCCCGGCTCGGGGAAGCGCGGCTGGTACCGGTGGCGTCCGAGGGCGCGGCGAAGACCGCCGTGAGCCCGGCCGCCGCGCCGGCGGCCGGTGTCGCCGCCGTTCGCCAGTTCAAGAGCTGGAACGAGATGTACGACTGCTGCAACATCCGGATGACCGGCCTCTACACGACGTCGCAGTGGACGACGGACGGCGGCCGGATCACGACGGCGGCCACCGACGCGACGCAGGCGTGGAACCGGGAGCCCTGGAATGCCGGCTGGTCACTGAAGTCCGCCACGAAGAACACCGACTGCTTCAGCGACTGCGGTGTCTCGCGGACCGAGGCGCACGCCGACTTCACGTACAAGGGAATCTTCGACATTTCCGGGAACGTGTACGCGAACACGCACCACTCCTCCGTGGACCTGAACGCCGACGGCTCCGCCACCTGCCGTTTCGACGTGTCGCTGCGGAACACCTTCATCGGGTGGAACTGGCAGCGCGGCTGCGCGTGAGGCGGCCCCGCAAAACGGCGTCTGGCAGCTTTTGACCAACCGCGGGGGTGCCGTGTGACGTGCGGCGCCACGTCAAGGGCGTGCGCTGTCAACAAGCTGTCATCGGAAGGAATTCCGGAGTCCGGGTTTTCTAAACTCGCCGGGATTCCCCCATCCGAGTCCGCTGAAGGAGTCCGCAATGTTACGAGGGATTGGGCGGCTTGCCGTACGCCGCCCATGGCTCACCATCGCCGCCTGGATCGTCGCCACATTGGCCACGGTGATGCTGGCTCCGCAACTACCGTCGACGACCGATCAGGCCGAGTTCCTCCCGTCGCATTACGAGACGGTGCAGGTCATGAAGGTGGAGGAGCGCGCTTTCCCGCGCGAGGAGCAGCCGGCGGCCACCATCGTCTTCAAACGTACCGACGGCGGAAGTCTTTCGGCGGAGGATCAGGCCACCGTCTCGAAAGTGGCGGCCGATCTGACGGGAAGGAAATACAAGGAGATCAAGGAGGTCCTAACCGGTCCGCAGATGCTCTCGCCGAACGGCACGATCATGCTGGCCTCGGTCAGTACCTCGGCGGAGAACGTCTTCACCGAGGACGTGTACGAGTCCGTCAGGCAGATGCGCGTCGACGCCAAGGAGCAGCTCTCCGGCGGAGCGCTGTCGATGGGCATCACCGGGCAGGCGGCCTCGGCGGTGGATTCGATGGAGTCGGCCGGTGACACCGACTCCATGATCATGATGGCCACGCTGGGCCTCATCGTCGTACTGCTCCTGATCATCTTCCGCAGCCCGCTGATCGCCCTGATGCCGGTGGTCATCATCAGCCTGGTCTTCGCCGTGGCCACCGGGCTGATCGCCACCGCGAGCAAGATCGGCGGGCTGAAGGCCGACGCCTCCGTCACCTCGATCCTCATCGTGGTGCTGTTCGGCGTCGGCACCGACTACATGCTGTTCCTGCTCTTCCGTTACCGGGAACAGCTGCGCACCGGCGTGCCGGCGCGACAGGCCATGGCGCAGGCCGTGGAACGGGTCGGCGAGACCATCGCCTCCGCCGCGGGCGCGGTGATCGTGGCCTTCCTCGCGCTGCTGCTCTCGTCCATGGGCATGCTGCGGACCATGGGCCCGGCGCTCGCCATCTCCGTGGGCGTCACCGCGGTCGCCTCGCTCACCCTCGTGCCCGCGGTGTTCGCCCTGCTGGGCACCAAGGCGTTCTGGCCGTCCAAGGCGTGGCAGCGCGAGCCGAAGAACGCCCTGTCGCACCGCACCGCCCGGCTCGTCTCCCAGCGTCCCGGCGTGGTCGCGGCGGTGTCCGGCGGCATCCTGATCGCCCTGACCGTCGGCCTGTTCGGCTTCCGGGCCGAGTACGACTCCAACAGCTCGCTGCCCAAGCACCTGGAGTCCGTGCGGGCCCAGGACGACCTCGCGCGCGGTTTCGCCGCGGGTGCCACCGAGCCGACGCTGGTCTACGTGGAGGACCGGGCCGGCAAGGCGATCCCCGAGGCGGCGCTGAAGACCTTCGGTGAGCGGATCGGGCAGGTCGAGGGTGTCGGGCCGGTCTCCCCGCCCCGGGTAAGCCCGGACGGCTCGGTGGCCCAGTTCAGCGTGGTGCTCGACCACAAGCCGGCCGCGGACGAGGCGCTCGCCCTGGTCGAGGGGCCGCTCCGGGACGCCGCCCACAGTGCGGCGCCCGAGGGCACCAGGGCTCTGGTCGGCGGTTCGACCGCGCTGCTCGCCGACATCAGGGACGCCGTCAACCGCGACTACTCCGTGGTGTTCCCGGCGGCCGGCATCGCCATCATGATCATCCTGGGTCTGCTGCTGCGCAGCGCGGTGGCGCCCTGGTACCTGATGGCCGCGGTCGGCCTCGGGTTCAGCGCCACCCTCGGTGCGACGGTGGTGCTCTTCCAGAACGTGCAGGGCCAGCACGGCCTGCTGTTCATGCTGCCGGTGATGGTCTACCTGTTCGTGGTGGCCATCGGCACCGACTACAACATCCTGATGGTGGCCCGGCTGCGGGAGGAGGCCGCCCGGGGCCGGGACCCGAAGGAGGCCACCCGGCTCGCGGTCGCCCACTCGATGCCGACCGTCGCCACCGCCGGCCTCATCCTGGCGGGCACCTTCGGCGTGCTGATGCTGGCGCAGAACTCGATGCTGCAGCAGATGGGCTTCGCCGTCTCCTTCGGCATACTGCTCACCGCCTTCGTGATGGCGGTGCTGCTGGTGCCGGCGGTGACCACGCTGCTGGGCCACCGGGCCTGGCTGCCGGGCCGCCCGAAGAGCGGCCACGGGGAGCCGGCCGCCGACGGCGTCACCGTGCGGGCGCCGGAGCGAGAGTCGGCCGGCAGCAGGTAGACACCCTTCCGGCGCGGCCCTCGGCCGCGCCGGAAGGCAGTACGGGAGTCCGGGCGGCGCGCCCACCGGCACGACGGCCGGTGGGCGCGCGGGTGCCCCTACGACGCCATGACCCGCTGCGACCAGTGTTTTGGCAGCTTCCTGCCAACGGTGCAGCCGATCGGCCGACGGCGAATACCCGGCGCTCCACTCCGTCCCGAAACCACGGGGAAAGGCTGTGAATTGCCGGGCCATTCATGCTCGGCGCCGTACTCACGGAACCGGACCTGCCGTTTCGACGGTCGGCTGCGCGGCGCCTTCAGCGGGTGGAACCGGCGGCGCGGCTTCCGGTGACCGGGCCCGGCGCGGCCACCGAGATCAGCCGCGCCCAGTTCGCGTGATCACCCTTCTCACCGATGAGCCTGCCTTCGGCCTCCACCCACGCGTGGGGGCTGAACGGCGGGATCATCAGCGTGCCCACGCACCACGTGGGCCAGGTGCCGCCCAGCCGGCAGGTCAGCGCGACGGCCACGGACCGGGGCAGACAGCTGCGCTGCCCGTTCATCCGCAGGCTGGAGGTCAGCACCAGTTCCCGCGCCCGCGTCGCCTGCGCCTCGGTCGCCGGGACCGCGCCGCGCGCGAGCCGGGTCAGGGCCCGTTCGAGCCGGTGCGGGGCGAGGCGGGCGAGCAGCCGGGCGGCTCCGACCGCCGTACGGGCCGCCAGCCGACGGCGCAGCGGGAAGCTGCCGCGGTCGGCCGGCAGGGCGGTGGTGACGCTCACGCCGCCACCACTCCCGCCTCGGCCATGGCCGCCAGCACCGCGTGGACGTCCGCCGCGGCGCGTTCCGCGTCGACGTCGTACTCCTCGGTGAGGCGGCGGGTGGCGTCCTCGGCCTGCCCGCCGTCGAGCAGGGCGCCCACGATCGTCGCGGAGGTGGGGTTCAGCTCCCAGTAGGCGCCCGACTTGGTGTCGAGCAGCACGGCGCCGTACTCGGTGGTGGCGAGCTTGAGGTACTCGCGGTGGACGAGTTTCATGCCAGGGCTCCTTGGGCGTTCACGGTCGTACGCAGCCACATCTCGGCGGCGAGGGTGGACAGGAAGCGGTCGTCGCGCAGCTGCGGTGAGGAGGGCACGGCGCACAGGCGGCGCAGCTCGGCCTCGTCCACGAGGCCGGCGCGGCCGAGCATGCTGTCCTCCCACAGTCCGGTCAGCGCCTCGCGGTTGCGGTAGAGGCCGGCTGCCACGTCCTGGGTGCCCTCGCCCTTGGTGGTGCGGGAGAGGGAGCGGCGGGGCACTAGCCCGTCCATCGCGCGGACCAGCAGCGGCTTGTACGCCCAGGGGTCGACCCGGTCCAGGGCGCGGACCGAGAAGGCCGCGTCCACCACCCGGTCGTCCAGGAAGGGGGCGGACATCGGCACTCCGGCCGCCCGGCCAGCGTCCTCGATGTCCTGGTTGCCGCGGACCAGCCCGCGCAGGGCCGCCAGTTCCGTGTGGCGGCCGGGCGTTCGCCCGTACGGCACGGCGGTGGGGGCGGCGGCGGCCAGCTCCCGCTCCAGCAGGCGCAGGCAGTCCTCGGTCAGCCAGGAGGCCACGGAGGGCTGCCCCAGCCAGCCGAGAGCCGGACTGCCGGGCACCGGCTCGGGTACGTCGCGCAGTGAAACGGCCGCCAGGGCCGCACGGTAGCCGCGGCGGTCGGCGAGCTGGCGGGCGACGGGGGCCAGCGGCCAGGAGAGCAGCGCGCGGAAGCCGCTGAGGCGGCGCAGGGCGGGCAGCGGGTGGCGGACGAGAAGTGTGTGCAGGTGGTGGGGGAGACCGACGAACAGGTTGTCCCCGCCGTTCCCGGTCAGGTGGAGCCGGGAGCCGCGGGCGGCCATCTTGGCGGTGAGGACGGTCACGCGGCGGCGGGAGGCGACCAGCGGGGTGGGGGCGTCGAGCCTCAGGCCCGGGTCGTCGAACCCGTCGTAGAACTTCGGCAGTTCCTCGTTGGGCAGGATGTAGTGCTCGACACCGGGCAGGTCCTCGGCGGCCCAGCGTGCCCACCGGCCGTCCTCGTTGAAGGCCTCGTCGCCGGTGGAGGTGGCCGCGATGAGCCGTGCGCGGGAGTCACGGGCGGCGAGGAAGCACACGGTGGTGGAGTCCAGGCCGCCGGAGAGGTCGGAGCTGATCAGCCCGCCGGGGGCGGTACGGACCTCCACCGCGTCCAGCAGTGCATCCCGGACGGCGGCGGCGCCGCGGTCCAGAGGTGTGACGGGCTCCGGTGGCCGGTGCCAGCGCCGCTCGGACAAGACGCCGTCGGGGGAGGCCAGCAGGGCCGCGCCCGGAGGGACGGCGGTGACGGCCGACCACATCGGGCGCTCGTCGAGCGGGGCGGGCGCCGCGCCCAGAAGGCGGAGCGCCACGGCGGCCGGGTCGGGTTCCAGGCCCGCCAGCCGGGCCAGTTCGGCGGCCCGGTCGCCGGCCACCAGGGTCCCGCCGGTGCGGGTGTGGAAGACGCGCCGGGCTCCGTACGCGGAACCCTGTACGCGCAGGGCTCCGTCCACGGAGGCGAGCAGGTGGAACTGGCCGGACAGGGTGAGCGCCAGGTCGTCCAGCTCGGCGGGGTCGCGCAGGACGCCGGCGCGGCGCGTGAGCGCGCCGGCGGCGGACTGCGAGAAGGTGCCGATCAGGGCGATGGCGTTACGGCCCGCCCGCGCCACGAGGAGATCGGCCGGCTCCCACCGGCCGACGATCCAGTCCCGCCCGGAGGCATGGGCCGCGGACGACAGGCCGGGCACGTCCTCGCGCAGGTGCCGGGCCGCGGCGGACCCCGCCTCGTTGTCAGGGAATACGAAGAAGAACGGTGCGCCGCGGTCCGGCATTGTCAGCTCCTGCGCAGAGAACCGGAAATTTAGAACCAGCCGCCGCGGTGGTTCCAGTCCCAGCTGCCGACCGGGAGACCCATTCCGGTGTCGGCGCGGAAGGAGCCGGCGGCGGCGAAAACGGGGGCTGTGTAAGCCTTCTTCATCATGACCTTTTTCCTTTCGGTGGGCCGGAAACAATTCCGGCAGCCTTTGTGCTTGCCCCAAAACCTTCACAGCGGGAGACCGCCAACTCAACGCACTTGTCCGGTTCGGGCCGTGGTGGCAGCAAGCTGACAGCGCGGGGGGGAATGGACCGCTTCGTTCCATAGAATTCCGGGTCCGGTTGCGCACGTTACGATCAGATTGGCAGCCTTACAGACATGACGACACACGTCAGCTCCCCGGCCCGTTCGGCGGCCCTGGCCACGCCGCCGCCACCGAGGTGGGCGGTCTGGGCCGCCCATGCCGTCCCCCTGATCGCGTTGCCGTCCACCCTGTGGCGCCTGGCCATGACCGTCGGCGTCCCCGTCGGGTTCAGCGAGGAGGTGCTGCGCACCGACTACGGGCTGCCCGGCACCGGGTATCTGATCCTGCCGGCGATCTCGCTGGCGCAGGAGGGCGCGGCACTGCTGACGCTCGGTCTGGTGCGGGACTGGGGGCTGGTGGCGCCGCGCCGGCTGCCGTTCATCGGCGGACGCCCGGTGCGCACCGGGGCGGCCGTGACCGCGGCGCTGCTCGGGGCATTGGTGATGACCGCGGTGACGGTCAGCCAGCTGATGCTCTGGGACACCGTCGACGACGGCAACCTGACGGGCACTCACCGAGCCGTCATGGGCTGGCTGTACGCGCCGCTGCTGCTGTGGGGGCCGCTGCTGGCGCTGGTGACGCTCTCGTACGCCCTGCGGCGCCGACGGCAGCGATGAACACGGCCGTCCTCGTCCTGCTGGCCGCGCTCTCCCTGACCGTCTTCGTCGCCGGGCTCGCCTCCGGGGCCAGGCGGCTGCTCGGCGTCCGGCTGGGCAAGGGGCGCGCGGTGATCACGGGCTGCGTCGGGCTCGCTTCCGGCACGCTGGTCAGTTATCCGCTGCGGAACGTGCAGCCGCTGGCGCTGATCACCCTGGAGATCGGGGTGTCGCTGGTGGTCGCCATGCTGTTCCTGGCGGCCACCGAAGTGCTGGTTCCCTCGGGCGCGGTGCGCGGGCTGGTGCGGCTGCCGGGTTCGCTGCGCCGCCAGTTCGCCCGGACCCGGCGCTACGTCCGGCTCAGCCGGATCTTCGTACGGCACGGTCTGGGCCGGTTCCTCAGCGGCAGATCGCGGCGCGGTCCGGGCGCGGCCGCCGAACGCGCCGTACTGGCCCCCTCGCTGCGGCTGGCGCTGGAGGAGGCCGGGGTCACCTTCGTCAAGCTGGGGCAGGTGATGTCCACCCGGTACGACCTGCTGCCGGCGGAGTTCATCGCGGAGCTGAGCACCCTGCAGGACCAGGCGTCGCCCGAGCCGTGGGAGGCGGTCGAGCAGGTGCTGCACGAGGAGCTGGGGGCGCCGCCGGACGAGGTGTTCGCCGAGTTCGACCCGAAGCCGCTCGCGGCGGGTTCGATCGCCCAGGTGCACCGGGCGCGGCTGCAGGACGGTCGGCAGGTCGCGGTGAAGGTGCAGCGGCCGAGCGCCCGCGACATCGTCGTGGACGACCTGGACATCCTGTACCGGTTCGCGGCCCGGCTGGAGCAGCACACGGAGTGGGGGCGCAGCGTCGGCGCGCTGGCGCTGGCCCAGGGCTTCGCCGTGTCGGTCCAGGAGGAGCTCGACTTCCGCATCGAGGCCCGCAACACCCTGTCCGTGGCGGCGGCCATCGAGGAGGCCGGCGGCGGCTCGGTGATCCGGGTGCCCGAGGTGCACGAGAAGCTCACCGGCAAGCGCGTCCTGGTCACCGAGTGGATGTCCGGCATACCGCTGCACAGCGTCTCGCGGGTGCTGGACGAACGGGGCCTGGACCGGAAGGCGCTGGCCACCGCGATGCTGGAGTGCCTGCTGGGGCAGATCATGACGACGGGGGTGTTCCACGCCGATCCGCACCCCGGCAATCTGCTGCTGCTCGACGACGGGCAGCTCGGCATGCTCGACTTCGGTTCGGTGGGCCGCATCGACCGGTCGCTGCGGGCGACCCTGCGCGGGATGCTGCTGGCCCTGCACCGCGGCGACCCGGCCGGCCTGTGCGACGCGCTGATCGCCCTGGTCGTGCATCCGGAGCACATAGACGAGCGGAAACTGGAGCGGGCCCTGGGGCAGTTCCTGGCCCGGCACTTCGCGCCCGGCATCAAGCCGGACCGGGAGATGTTCGCCGACCTCTTCTCGATCGTCTCCCGGCACGGGATCAGCGTGCCGCCGGAGATAGCTGCCGTCTTCCGGGCGCTGGCCACGATGGAGGGCTCACTGGACCGGCTGGTGCCCGGCTTCGACATCGTCACCGAGGCCCGCTCCTTCGCCGTCACCCAGCACCTGCGCAAGCTGAAGCCGGAGGCGCTCGGTCGTTCGCTGACCGAGGAGCTGCTGGGGCTGGTGCCGATGCTGCGCAGGCTCCCGCGCCGCATCGAGCGCATCGGCTCGGCCGTGGAGAACGGCCAGCTCACGGTCGGCGTACGGATGTTCGCCGACCCGAACGACCGCCGGTTCCTGCGCTCGCTCGTACACGAGGTGCTGCTGGCCTTCCTGGGCGGGGTCATCGGCCTGGTCGGCGTACAGCTGCTGCGCATCAGCGGCGGCCCGATGCTCAGCGAGGGCCTCGGGCTGTTCGAGCTGTTCGGCTACAACCTGCTGGTGATCAGCTCGGTGCTGGTCCTGCGGGTGCTGTTCATGATGATCGGGCCCGGGCACAGACGCTGACCGTGCGGTGGGGCCGACGGGGCCCGGCTCCTCCCGAGGGGGCCGGGCCCCGTCGCGCGTACGGGGTGTTCAGCGCTTGGCGGCGGCCCGCTGGTACGCCCGGCCGGCGAGCGGCACGACCACCGCAAGCAGGACGAGCAGCACCACGAGCGCGGCGGTGACGGGGTGTTCGGAGGGGAAGGCGCCGCTGGAGGGGCCGCGCTCGTTGCCGAACAGGTCGCGGGCGGCGGAGACCACCGCACTGACCGGGTTCCACTCGACGACCACGCGCATCCAGCCGGGCAGGCCTTCCGGCGGCACGAAGGCGTTGGAGAGGAAGGCCAGCGGCATCATCACCACACCGGAGAGCGCGCTGACCGCCTCCGGGCTGCGCAGGCTCAGGCCCACCAGGGCGCCCAGCCAGGACATCGCGAAGCCCATCAGGAGCAGCAGCCCGAAGCCGGCGAGCGTCTGGAGCACGCCGTTGTGCGCACGCCAGCCCATGAAGTAGCCGACGACGGCCATCACGGCGCTGGTCCAGCCGACGAGGACGAGGTCGGCGGTGGTCCGGCCGAGAAGGACCGAGGAGCGGGAGATGGGCAGCGCGCGGAAGCGGTCCACCAGGCCGTTGTTGAGGTCCTCGACCACACCGATCGCCGTGGTGGTGAGGTTGGCGAGCATCACCTGCGCGAAGATGCCGGCCATGATGTATTCCTTGTAGCCGCCCTGGCCCGGCGCCTGCATGGCGCTGCCGAAGAGGTAGCCGAAGACGAGCACGAACGCCACCGGCATGATGGTGATGCCGAGGAGCTGCTCCGGCATCCGCCGGATGTGCCGCATCTGGCGGCCCGCGAGTGCGAACGAGTCGCTGATCACCTCGGTCATGCCGCCTGCATCTCCTTCGTGTCCGTGTCCGTGTCCGTGTGCGTGTTGCCGTCCTCGGCCTCCGCGGCGCGGCCGCCGCCCTTCTGGCCGGTGAGGGAGAGGAAGACGTCGTCGAGCGAGGAGCGGCGAACGGCGAAGTCCTGCGGCTCGATGCCCAGGCGCTCCAGGCCCGACGCGGCGGCGGCGATGGTGTTCACCCCGCCGGTCAGCGGCACCGAGACGGTGCGGGCCGCGCGGTCGACGACGGGCTCGCCCGGGGAGACGTCGGCCAGCACCCGGGTCGCGGCGGCCAGGTCGGCGACCGAGGCGACCGAGACCTCCAGGCGCTCGCCGCCGACCTTGCGCTTGAGCTCGTCGGGGGTGCCGTCGGCGATGACCACGCCCTTGTCGATGACCGCGATCCGGTCGGCGAGCTGGTCGGCCTCCTCCAGGTACTGGGTGGTCAGCAGCACGGTCACACCGCCGTCCACCTGCTCCTTGATCATCTCCCAGAGGGCGAGCCGGCTCGTGAGGTCCAGACCCGTGGTGGGCTCGTCCAGGAAGAGCACGGGTGGGCGGGCCACGAGGCTGGCGGCAAGGTCGAGGCGGCGGCGCATGCCGCCCGAGTACGTCTTGGCCATGCGGTCGGCGGCGTCCACCAGGCCGAACTTCTCCAGGAGTTCGTCGGCGCGGGCCCGCGCGCCCTTGCGGCCCAGGCGCAACAGGGTGCCTATGAGCTGGAGGTTCTCCCGGCCGGTGAGCCGCTCGTCGACGGCCGCGTACTGGCCGGTGAGACCCACGTTGGCGCGGATCAGCTTGGCCTGCGTGGCCAGGTCGTAGCCCGCCACGGTGGCGCGGCCCTCGTCCGGGTCCAGCAGGGTCGCCAGGATGCGCACGGTGGTGGTTTTGCCCGCACCGTTGGGACCGAGTACGCCCAGGATGGTGCCCGCGGGCACTTCGAGGTCGATGCCGTTCAGCGCCTGGTGGTCGCCGTAGCGCTTGCGGAGGCCCTCCGCCGAGATTGCCGTTTCCATGACGGCCACTCCTTTACGTCTGGTCGTGCGGGGGTCAGTTGACGGAGGTCAGCTGGCCGGCGAGCTTGTCGAGGACGACCCGGCCGATCTCGGCCGCCGGCTGCGGCTGGAGCAGGTGTCCGTGGTGCGCGTGCACCGGGTGGGTGGTGATGGTGCCGGCCACGTACGGCTCCCAGGCGGCGACGGAGTCCACCGTCTTGGCCGCCGGGTCGTCCGTGCCGGCCGTGGAGACGAAGAGCAGCAGCTCGCCGTCGAAGCGGCGCGGCCGGTAGGCGGCGCTGAGCACGTGGTTGTTGATGCCGACCTTCACGAAGGCCGAGATGTGGTGTTCCTCCAGGCTGCCGAGCGCGCTGTCCCGGCCCCGGATCAGCTCCATCGCCCGCTGGTGGTCCAGGGGCTGGGCGCGCAGCTCGGCGAGGTCGTATCCGACGAAGTCCAGGAGGGTCTCCAGGACGTCCCGCTCCGTGGGCAGGGTGTAGTCGTCGTCCTTCCAGGACTCGTCGTACGGGGTCTGGTCGAGGTTGGCCAGCAGGGCCACCCGCTCCCCCGCCTCGGTGAGCTGCGTGGCGATCTCGTGGGCGACGAGGCCGCCGAAGGACCAGCCGATGAGGTGGTAGGGGCCGGCGGGCTGGACCGAGCGGATCTGCTCGACGTAGTCCGCCGCCATCTCCGTGACACCGGTGGCGATCGGACCCTCACCGTTCAGACCGCGCGCCTGAAGGCCGTAGACGGGGTAATCGGCCGCGATGTGCGCCAGCAGGGTCGAATACGGCCAGCTGAGGCCGCCCGCGCCGTGGACGCAGAACAGGGGGGGCCGCTCGCCGCCCGTGCGCAGCGGCAGCAGCACCTCGAAGCCGTCGCCGTCCTGGCCCGTGCCGAGCTTGTCGATGAGCCGGGCGACGGTCGGGGTCTCGAAGATGCCGCGGTTGCTGAGCTTGACGCCGAGGACGGAGCGGATGCGGCTGACCAGCTGGATGGACGTGATGCTGTCGCCGCCCAGTTCGAAGAAGCTGTCGTCGATGCCGACCCGGTCGACCCCCAGCACCTGCGCGAACAGGCCGCAGAGGACCTCCTCCTGGGCCGAGCGCGGACCGCGGCCGCCGACCGCGGTGTCGGCGCCGGGTGCCGGGAGCTGCTTGCGGTCGAGCTTGCCGTTGACGGTGAGCGGGAGGGCGTCGAGGGAGACGAACGCGGCCGGGACCATGTAGTCGGGCAGGGCCGCGCCGATGTGGGCGCGCAGCGCGGCGGGGTCCGGGGTGGCGCCCTCGGCCGGGACCACGTAGGCCACCAGGCGCTTGATGCCCGGGCTGTCCTCGCGGACGATCACGGCGTTCTGCGCGACCGAGGGGTGCGTGGCCAGGGCCGTCTCGATCTCACCGAGCTCGATCCGGAAGCCGCGCACCTTGACCTGGTCGTCGGACCGGCCCAGGTACTCCAGTTCGCCGTCCCGCGTCCACCGCGCCACGTCACCGGTCCGGTACATCCGCGTGCCCGGCGCACCGTACGGGTCGGCAAGGAACCGCTCGGCCGTCAGGCCGGGGCGGCCCAGGTAGCCGCGTGCCAGGCCGGCGCCCGCGATGTACAGCTCGCCGGCCACGCCCGGGGCGACCGGGCGCAGGGCGGCGTCGAGCACGTAGGTGCGGGTGCCGGGGACGGGGGTGCCGATGGCCGGCACGCCGGAGCCGGCGGTGAGCGGCGTCGAGGTGGTGGCCATGACCGTGGACTCGGTCGGGCCGTAGGCGTTGACCATCCGCCGTCCCGGGGCCCAGCGGTCGACCAGCTCGGCGGACGTGGCGTCACCGCCCACGACGAGCGAACGCAAGTGCGCGTACTCGGCCGCCGGGACGCTGGCGAGCGCGGCCGGCGGGATCAGGGCGTGCGTGATCCGCTCGGCGGTCAGCACCTCGGCCAGCACCTCACCGGCCAGCGGACCCGTCGGCGGCACCACCAGCGCGGCACCCGCGGCGAAGGTCATCACCAGCTCCAGCACCGAAGCGTCGAAACTCGGCGAAGCGAACTGCAGCACCCGGCTGTCGGCATCCACCGCGAACCGCTCGACCTCCGCCGCCGCGAAGCTCGCCAGACCCGCGTGGGAGACGACGACACCCTTCGGGCGACCCGTCGAACCCGAGGTGTAGATCACGTACGCCGGGTTCTGCGGCGCCACCGCGGTCTGCGGGCGGGAGACGGGCTCCTCCCCCGGCACCGGCAGTTCGCTCAGGACGAGCACCGGGCGAGCGTCGTCGAGCATGTACGAGACGCGCTCGGCCGGGTAGTCCGGGTCGACCGGAAGGTACGCGCCGCCCGCCTTCAGCACCGCCAGCTGCGCGATCACGATGTCCACCGAACGCGGCAGCACCAGCGCCACCACCTGCTCCGGCCCCACGCCCTGACCCGACAGCCAGTGCGCCAGCCGGTTCGCCCGCGCCTCCAGCTCCGCGTACGACAGCACGACGTCGCCCGAGACGACCGCCGGAGCGTCCGGCGTCGCGTCCACCGCGGCTTCGAACAGACCGTGGAACGTGACCGGCGCCGCCGCGTCCGCGGCACCCGCCCACTCCCCCAGCACCCGGCCGCGTTCGGCCCCGGTCAGGACCTGCAGCGCCCCGACCCGGACCTCCGGATCGGCCGCGACCGCGTCCAGGACCGCCACCAGACGCCCCGCCAGCGCCTGCGCCGTCACCCGGTCGAGCAGGTCGACCGCGTACTCGACGCTGCCTTCCAGACCCGACTGGGCCTCCGCCAGCTGGAAGGTCAGGTCGAACTTCGCCGCGTCGAAGCCGATCCGCTCCGGGGCGATGCCCAGGTCCCCGAGGTCCAAGGTGGCCTCGCCGGTGTTCTGGAAGGCGAGCATCACCTGGAAGAGCGGGTGGCGGGCCATGGACCGCTCGGGGTTGAGCACCTCCACCAGCCGCTCGAAGGGCACGTCCTGGTTCGCGTACGCCGCCAGGTCCGTCTCCCGGACCCGTCCCACCAGCTCACGGAAGGTCGGCTCGCCCGACACGTCCGTGCGCAGGACCAGGGTGTTGACGAAGAAGCCGACGAGGTCGTCGAGGGCCTCGTCGCCGCGGCCCGCGATCGGGGAGCCGATCGGGATGTCGGTCCCGCCGCCCAGGCGGTGCAGCAGGGTCGCCAGGGCCGCCTGGACCACCATGAACAGGCTCGTGCCCGTGGTGCGGGCCAGCTCGTCCAGGCGGGCGCGGGTGGCCTGGGAGACCAGGAAGGGGACGGTGTCACCGCGGTAGCTCATCCGGGCCGGGCGCGGGCGGTCCGCGGGCAGGCTCAGCTCCTCGGGCAGGCCGGCCAGGGCCTCGCGCCAATAGTCGACCTGCCGGGACAGCTCGCTCACCGGGTCGTCCTCGTCACCGAGGACCTCCCGCTGCCACAGCGTGTAGTCCGCGTACTGGACCGGCAGCGGCGCCCGGGACGGAGCCGAGCCCGCCGTGCGGGCGGCGTACGCTTCGCCGAGGTCGCGGGCCAGCGGGCCCATGGACCAGCCGTCGCCCGCGATGTGGTGCACGACGACCAGCAGGACGTGCGTGGTCGCGTCCACCGTGAACAGGTGGGCGCGCACGGGCAGGTCGGCGGCCAGGTCGAAGCCCCGGGAGACCTCGGCGGCCAGCGCCTCGGCGTCGTACGGCGCCTTCGCCAGGACCGGGCGGGCTTCCTCGGGCGGCAGGATCCGCTGGTGCGGGCGGCCGTCGGTGTCGGGGAAGACCGTGCGCAGGCTCTCGTGGCGGGCCACGACGTCGCCGAGTGCGGCTTCGAGGGCTCCCGCGTCGAGGGCGCCGGTGAGGCGGACGGCGAGCGGCATGTTGTAGGTCGCGCTGGGCCCCTCGAAGCGGTCGAGGAACCACAGCCGCCGCTGGGCGGGCGACAGCGGGATCTCGGCGGGGCGCTCCCGTACGGTCAGGGCGGCGCGGCCGGTTCCCTCCTCGCCGAGGCGCTCGGCGAGCGCGGCCACCGTCGGCGCCTCGAAGAGGGTGCGGACGGCGACCTCCGCGCCGAGACGGGAGCGGATGCGGCCGGTGACGCGGATCGCGAGGAGCGAGTGGCCGCCGAGGTCGAAGAAGCTGTCGTCGATGGAGACCTGCTCCAGGCCCAGGATCTCGGCGTAGATCTCGCACAGGGCCTTCTCCGGCGCGGTGCGCGGGGTGCGGCCCCCGGGGCCGGTGCGCGGTCCGGGCGCGGGCAGGGCCTTGCGGTCGAGCTTGCCGTTGACGGTCAGCGGCAGCTTGGGCAGGGCGACGTACGCGGTGGGGACCATGTAGTCGGGCAGCCGCTCGCCGAGGGCCTTGCGGAGCTGCTCGGACTCGGGGGCGGCGCCGCCCTGGGCCGCGACGAGGTAGGCGACGAGTTCCTGGATGCCGGGGCGGTCCTCACGGACGACGACGGCGGCCTGGGCGACGCCGTGGTGGGTCTCCAGGGCGGACTCGATCTCGCCGAGCTCGATGCGGAAGCCGCGGATCTTCACCTGGTCGTCGGCTCGGCCGAGGCAGTCGATGCGGCCGTCGCGGGTCCAGCGGGCCCGGTCGCCGGTGCGGTACATGCGGGTGCCGCTCACGCCGTACGGGTCGGCCACGAAGCGCTCGGCGGTCATGCCCGGGCGGCGCAGGTAGCCGCGGGCCAGGCCGGCGCCGGCGAGGTACAGCTCGCCGGCGACGCCGGGCGGTACGGGGCGCAGGGCGGTGTCGAGGACGTAGGCGCGGTAGTTGTCGAGCGGGCGGCCGACCCGGACGCGGTCGCTGTCGGTGACGCGCTGGCCGAGGGCGTCGACGGTGGTCTCGGTGGGGCCGTACAGGTTGTACGCCACCAGGCCCGGGGTGCGGGCGAGTTCGCCGCGCAGGGCCTCGCCGAGCGCCTCGCCGCCGAGGCTGACCAGCAGCGGGCGGATGCTCTCGTCCGTGGTCAGACCCAGTTCGTGGAGCTGCTGGAAGTGGCCGGGGGTGGTGTCGAAGTGGTCGATGCCGCCGACCCGGCGGGCGTAGGCGAGCAGGGCGGCGGGGTCCTGACGGGCCTCGTCGTCCAGGATGTGCAGTTCGTGGCCGGCGAGCATCCACAGGAGCGGGTCGACGGCGGCGTCGAAGGAGAACGAGGCGGCGAGGGCGACTTTGAGGCGCCGCTCGCCGGCGGCGGCGATCACGTCGGCGTACAGCCGGCCGAAGTGGTCGTGGAAGAGGTTGACGACGCTGCGGTGCTGGACGGTGACGCCCTTGGGGCGGCCGGTGGAGCCGGAGGTGTAGATGACGTACGCGGCGTTGTCGGGGTGTCCGGCGCCCGGCGCCTCGTCGGGACCGAGGTCGTGGTCCGGCCAGGTGCGGTCGCGGTCGAGGGCGTACAGGTCGGCGACGGAGGCCAGTTCGGCGACGGGCCGGGCGTCCTCGAGGACGTACGCGATGCGCTCGGCCGGGTAGGCCGGGTCGACGGGCACGTACACGGCGCCGGCCTTCATGACGGCGAGCAGCGCCACGATGTGCTCGGCGGAGCGCGGCAGCCGTACGGCGACGGCCTGTTCGGGGCGGACGCCGTCCGCGACGAGCTGGCGGGCGAGGCGGTTGGCCCAGGCGTTGAGGGCGGCGTAGCTCAGGCGGACGTCGCGGAAGACCAGGGCGGTGGCGTCGGGCGTACGGGCGGCCTGCGCCTCGAAGAGCCGGTGCAGGGTGCCGGTGGGGTGTTCCCGGGTGGTGTCGTTCCAGGTCTCGAGGACCTGGTGGCGTTCCCCGGCGGTGAGGACGTCCACGGTGGACAGGGCCCGGTCGGGGGCGGCGACGAGGTCGGCGACCAGGCGGACCAGGCGGTCGGCGAGCGCCTGGGCGCTCTCGCGGTCGAACAGGTCGGTGGCGAACTCGATGCCGCCTTCGATGCCGTCGGGGGTGCCGTCGGCGGTGAAGCGTTCGGCGAGGACGACCGACAGGTCGAAGTTGGAGGTCTTCAGGCCCACGGGCCGCGCCGCGGTGCGGGCCCCGTCGAGGTCGAGCGCGGCCTCGGCGTTGTTCTGGAAGGACAGCATGACCTGGAACAGCGGGTGCCGGGCCAGGGAGCGTCCGGGGTTGAGGATCTCGACCAGTTGCTCGAAGGGGACGTCCTGGTGGGCGTACGCGGCGAGGTCGGACTCCCGTACCCGGGCGAGGAGTTCGCGGAAGGTGGGGTCGCCGGAGACGTCGGTGCGCAGCACCAGGGTGTTGACGAAGAAGCCGACGAGTTCGTCCAGCGCCTGGTCGGTGCGACCGGCGACCGGGGTGCCCAGGGGGATGTCCTCGCCGGCGCCGAGGCGGTGCAGCAGGGCGGCCAGCGCGGCCTGGGCGGCCATGAAGACGCTGGCGCCGGAGTCGCGGGCGAGGCCGGCGAGCGCCAGGTGGGTGGCGGCGTCGATGGTGAGGTCCACGGTGTCGCCGCGGTAGCTCGTCTCGGCGGGGCGGGGGCGGTCGGCGGGCAGCGCCAGCTCCTCGGGGAGGTCCGCGAGGGTGGTGCGCCAGAAGTCGATCTGGCGGGCGAGTTCGCTGCCGGCGGTGTGCTCGTCGCCGAGGACCTCCTCGCGCCACAGCGTGTAGTCGGCGTACTGGACGGGCAGCGGCTCCCGGTCGGGGGCCTGCCGGGCGCGGCGGGCGCGGTACGCCTCGCCGAGGTCGCGGGCCAGCGGCGCCATGGACCAGCCGTCGGCGGCGATGTGGTGGACGACGAGCAGCAGGACGTACTCGGTCCCCCCGAGCGCGAAGAGCCGGGCGCGCAGCGGGAGGTCCCGGGTGAGGTCGAACTCCTTGCCGGAGGCGGCGGCCAGGGCCCGGTCCAGCTCGTCGTCGGCGACGCCGATGACCGGCAGGGCGGGGACGGCGTCGGCGGGGTCGAGCACGTACTGGCGGGGGCGGCCGTCGGTGTCGGGGAAGACGGTGCGCAGCGCCTCGTGGCGGGCCACGACGTCGGCGAGCGCGGCGCGCAGGGCGGGGACGCTCAGCTCGCCGGAGATCCGCACGGCCATGGGCAGGTTGTAATTGCCTCCGGCGTCCTCGAAGCGGCCGAGGAACCACAGCCGCCGCTGGGCGGGCGAAAGCGGCACCGCCTCGGGGCGCGGCCTGGCGGTCAGGGCCTGGCGGGCACGGCCGGCGGCGGCGATCCGCGCGTCCAGTGCGACGACGGTGGGAGCCTCGAAGAGGGTGCGGACGGAGATCTCCGCGCCGAGGTCGGCCCGGATGCGGCTGACCAGGCGGGTGGCGAGCAGGGAGTGCCCGCCGAGGTCGAAGAAGCTGTCGTCGACGGAGACCTGCTCCAGGCCCAGCACCGCGGCGAACAGGTCGCACAGCCGGATCTCGCGGACGGTGCGCGGGGCGCGGCCGGCGGCCGCCGCACCGTCGGGGGCGGGCAGGGCGCGGCGGTCGAGCTTGCGGTTCGGGGTGAGCGGAAGCTCGGGCAGGGCGACGTAGGCGGAGGGCACCATGTAGTCGGGCAGGGTGCCGTCGAGGTGGGCCCGCAGTTCGTCGGCGGCGGGCACCGTACGGCCGTCGGCGGGGACCAGGTAGGCGGCGATGGTCTTGATGCCGGGGCGGTCCTCGCGGGCGATGACGGCGGCCTGCGCGATCTCGGGGTGGGTGGTGAGCGCGGCCTCGATCTCGCCGAGTTCGATGCGGAAGCCGCGGATCTTGACCTGGTGGTCGGAGCGGCCGAGGTAGTCGAGTTCGCCGTCGGCGGTCCAGCGGACCACGTCGCCGGTGCGGTACATGCGGGTGCCGGACGGGCCGTAGGGGTCGGCCACGAATCGCTCGGCGGTCAGGCCGGGGCGGCCCAGGTAGCCGCGGGCCAGGCCCGCGCCCGCGAGGTAGAGCTCGCCGGGGACGCCGGGCTGGACCGGGCGCAGCGCGCTGTCGAGCACGTAGGTGCGGGTGCCCCGGATGGGGCGGCCGATGGTGGGGCGGGCCGGCCAGTCGTCGGTGTCGGCGGGGAGCGTGGCGGCGGTGACCACGTGGGTCTCGGTGGGCCCGTAGTGGTTGTGCAGGACACGGCCGGTGCCGTGGTGGAAGTCGCGGATCCGCTTGCTCAGGACGAGGGCCTCGCCGGCCTGGGCGAGGTGGCGCAGCTCCGGGAGGTCCAGGCCCTGGCCGACGGCTTCCTCGCAGAGGGCGTCGATGACCAGGTTGGGCGCGTACACCTCGTTGATGCGCTGCGCGGCGAGCCAGTGGACGAAGGCGGCCGGGTCGCGGCGGGTGTCCTCGTCGGGGATGACCAGGGTGCGGCCCGAGAGGGTGGTGGAGAGGATCTCCTGGGCGGAGACGTCGAAGCTGATGGCGGTGAACTGGGCGGTGCGCACGCCCGGTCCGCCGGGGAGCTCCTCCTCGTGCCAGCCGATCAGGTTGGCGAGCGGCGCGCCGGGCATCGCGACGCCCTTGGGACGGCCGGTGGAGCCGGAGGTGTAGATGACGTACGCGGGGGTGAGCGGGGTCAGCGGCGCGGTGCGCTCGGCGTCGATGATCTCGCCGTCGGCCGAGGCCGCGAGTTCGGCGGCCGTGGCCTCGTCGTCCAGGAGCAGGAGCGGGGTGGCGGCGCCGTCGCCCGCCGCGGCCGCGATGCCCGGCCGGGTGGCCCGGTCGGTGACGACGAGGGCGGGCCGGGCATCGCCGAGCATGTGCACGATGCGGTCGGCCGGGTATCCGGCGTCGACGGGCAGGTAGGCGGCGCCGGACTTCAGTACGGCCCACAGGGCGACGACGAGGTCGACCGAGCGGGGCAGGGCCAGGGCGACGGTCCGCTCGGGGCCGGCGCCGCGGGCGATGAGCAGGCGGGCCAGGCGGTTGGCGCGGGCGTCGAGCTCGCGGTAGGTCAGCGCGGTGTCGGCGTACTCGACGGCGACGGCGTCGGGGTGGCGGTCGGCGGTCTGCCGGAAGAGTGCGGGCAGCGGGAGCAGCGGGCCCTCGTGGGCGGTGTCGTTCCAGGTGCCGAGGACGCGGTCGCGCTCGTCGCCGGTGAGCAGGTCGAGCCGGCCGACGGGGGTGTCCTCGGCGCCGGGCAGGGCGGCGAGCAGGCGCAGCACACGGGCGCCGACGGCCTCGGCGGCGGCGGTGTCGAGGAGGTCGGCGCGGTGGCTGAGTTCCAGGGCGAGGGTCTCGTCGGCGTTCACCAGCAGGCTCAACGGATAGTGGGTGCCCTCGTGGCTGCGGCCGTCGACCACGCCGAGGCCGCCGGCGGAGCGGCGCAGGCCCTCGGTGTCGACCGGGTAGTTCTCGAACACCAGGAGGGTGTCGAAGAGTTCGCCGTCGGCCGGGGTGAGGCGCTGGATGTCGCCCAGGCCCAGGAACTGGTGGTCCATCAGTGCCGCCTGCTGGTCCTGGAGGCGCTCCAGGAGGGCGCCGACCGGCTCGGCCGGGTCCAGGGCGACCCGGACCGGCAGGGTGTTGATGAACAGGCCGATCATGGACTCGACGCCGGGCAGCTGCGGGGGACGGCCGGAGACGGTGCCGCCGAACACGACGTCGTCGCGGCCGGTCAGCCGCCCCAGGACGACCGCCCAGGCGGCCTGCACGACGGTGTTGACGGTGATGCCGCGCCCGCGCGCCCAGCGGATCAGCTCCGCGGTCGCCGCGGCGGGCAGCTCCACGCGGGTCAGCGTGGGGGCGAGCGGTTCGCGGCCCGCGTCGGGGGCGGCGAGCAGGGTCGGCTCCTCCACGCCGTCCAGAGCACGGCGCCAGGCCTCCTCGGCGGCGGTGCGGTCCTGGGCGGCCACCCAGGCGAGGTAGTCGCGGTACGGAGTCACGGCGGGCAGCGCCCGCTCGTCTGAGCCGGACCGCACGAGCCCGTACAGCTCGAAGAGCTCCCCGATGAGCAGGGCCCGGGACCAGCCGTCGAGCAGGATGTGGTGGGCGGTGACGAGGAACTGGAAGCGGCCCCCGCCCAGCTCCACGAGGGTGAAGCGGATCAGCGGCGGGCGCGCCAGGTCGAAGCGGCGCGCGCGGTCGGCGGCGGCGATCTCCCCGGCCGCCGCGGCCCGCTCGTCGGCTGGTCGCCCGGTCAGGTCGGTGACGGTGAAGTCGAGGGCCACCTCGAAGGGGATGAGCTGGACCGGCTCGCCGTTCTTGCGGTGGCGGAACGAGGCCCGCAGCCCCGAGTGCCGGCGCAGCAGGGCGGCACAGGCCGAGCGCAGGTGCCCGACGTCGACCCCGCCCTCGATGTCGAGGACGAACTGCATGGTGTAGACGTCGGGGCCCTGCTCGTCGTACTGCGCGTGGAACAGCAGGCCCTGCTGGAGCGGGGAGAGCGGGAGGATGCCCTCCAGGCGCGGCTTCTGCTTGGTCATGTCGCTTCTCTCCACTCAGAACTCGAAGTCTTCTTCGAACGCGTCGATCTCGTCCTGGTCGAGATCGAGCAACGGCGCCGGTCCGGCAGCCGCGGGGCGCGGGGCCACCACCTGCACCGGCCGGGCCGCGGGGTCCGCGGCGTGGGACACCAGGGCGCGCAGCGCCCGGAACCAGCCCTCGGCGAGCGCGGCCACCTCGGCCTCGGTGAACAGTCCGTCGGGCCATGTCCAGGAGGCCACCATGCGGGGGCCGCCGGGACCGTCCTGGGCCAGCGAGTTCAGCTCCAGGGCGTGCGCGGCGGGCATCGCGGCGTCGCTGCCGCCGAGGCCGCCGTCACCGCCGTCACCGTCCCCGGCGCCGAACCGTCCCAGGTAGTTGAAGCCGATCTGCGGGACGGGAAGTGCGGCCAGTACTCCGGCGGTGTCCGGGTTGAGGTGGCGCAGCAGCCCGTACCCGGCTCCGTTGTCGGGCAGCTCGGCGAGCTGTCCGGCCACGTGGGCCAGGGCCCGGCCGGCGGCGGGACCGCCCGCGTAGAGCGCCTCCCAGTCGCCGTCGGGGACGGCGGGGTCGAGGCGGACCGGGAAGAGGCTGGTGAACCAGCCGACGGTGCGGGAGACATCGGCGTCCGGCAGGACGCCGATGAGCAGCTCCTCGCGGCCGTGGCCCTCCAGGTCGAGCAGGACGCCCTGCTCGCGCCGCCGTCCGCGGCCGCGGTCCCAGTCGGTGACGGCCAGCGCGAACGCGGTGAGCAGCACCTCGTTGACGCCGGTGCCGAGCGCCGTGGGCACGGTGGTCAGCAGCGGTCCGGTGACCTCGGCGGGCAGCGTCAGGCTGTACTGCCGGCCCGAGGCGGCCACGTCGCGGGCCGGGTCCAGCGGCCGGGCGCCCAGCGCGGGCTCCTGGTAGCCGCCGAGCATGCCGGTCCACACCGGGAGTTCGGCGGCCCGCTCGGGGGCGAGCGCCGCCCGGGCCAGGCCCCGGGCCCAGGCCCGGAAGGAGGTCCACACCGGTTCCAGTACGGGTTCCCGGCCCGCGACGACGGCCTCGTACGCGGCCATGAAGTCGGGCATCAGGATCCGCCACGACACTCCGTCGACCACCAGGTGGTGGACGATCAGCAGCAGCCGGCCCGGCGCCTGCGGTCCGGCGTCGAACCAGACCGCCTGCACCATCAGCCCGGCGTCGGGGTCCAGCCGGTCCTGGGCGGCCCGGCCCTCGGCGTCGATGCGGTCCGCGACCGCCGCCTCGTCCAGGTCCGCCACGTCGATCCGGTGGACCACGTCGGCGGCCCGCAGCGCGCCCTTCGGCGGGATGTGCAGGCTCCAGTCGGCGGGGTCGCGCACCAGGCGGGCGCGCAGCGCGTCGTGGTGGTCGAGCACGGCCTGGACGACCGCGCGCAGCGTGTCCTCGGTGAGGCCGCCGGGGACGGGTGCCATCACCGACTGGTTGAACCCGTCGATGCGGCCGCCCAGTTCACGCAGCCAGCGGACGATCGGGGTGGCGGGCAGGGCGCCGATCGCCGGGTCCGCGCCGTCCGGGTCCGGCGCGAGCAGCAGCTCGGCCGGGGACTGCGGCAAGGCGGCGGCGAGCGCCTGGACCGTCTTGTGCTCGAACACCTCGCGCGGGGTCAGCACCAGGCCGGCCAGGCGGGCACGGCCCACCAGCTGCACGGAGGTGATGCTGTCGCCGCCGAGGGTGAAGAAGCTGTCCTCGACGCCGACCGCGGGCAGTGCGAGGACTTCCGCGAACAGGCCGGCCAGCAGTTCCTCGCGCGGGCCGGACGGGGCGCGGCCCACGGGGCGGTCGGCGAATTCGGGTGCGGGAAGTGCCTTGCGGTCGAGCTTGCCGTTGGTGTTCAGCGGCAGCGCGTCCAGCGTGACGAACACGGCCGGAACCATGTAGTCGGGCAGATCGGCGGCGGCGTGGGCGCGCAGGTCCTCCGCTTCGGGGGCGGGGCCGTCGGCGGCGGGGACGACGTACCCGGCCAGCAGCTTGGTACCGGGGCGGTCCTCGCGGACGACGACCGCGACCCGGGACACCCGCGGGTGCCGGGCGAGAACGGCCTCGATCTCGCCGAGCTCGATGCGGAAGCCGCGCACCTTGACCTGGAAGTCGGTGCGGCCCAGGTACTCGATGGTCCCGTCCTCGCTCCAGCGCACCAGGTCGCCGGTGCGGTACATCCGGACCCCCGGGGCGCCGTACGGGTCCGCGGTGAAGCGTTCGGCGGTCAGGCCGGGGCGGCCCAGATAGCCGCGGGCCAGGCCCGCGCCCGCGAGGTACAGCTCGCCCGGCACACCGGGAGCGGCCGGGCGCAGCGCCCCGTCGAGCACGTACGCCCGGGTGCCCCGGATGGGGCGGCCGATGGACGGGCTGGCCGCCGTGCCGTCGAGCTCGGCGGTGGTGGACCAGATCGTCGTCTCGGTGGGCCCGTACACGTTGAGCACCGACCGGCCGGCCGCGGCCATCGCCTCGGCCAGCGCACCCGGTACGGCCTCGCCGCCGACCAGCATCCGCAGGCCCGCGAGGGCGTGCGGCACCTGGCCGGTCAGGGTCTGCCACAGCGACGGGGTCGCCTGGAGGACGGTGCCGCCGTGCCCGGTGATGAGCGCGGCGAGGGCGTCGGGGTCGTGGACCTCGTCCTTGGTCGCGACGACGACTGCGGCGCCGGCCAGCAGCGGCAGGTACAGCTCCAGGGCGGCGATGTCGAAGGAGACGGTGGTGACGGCGACCAGCCGGTCCGTGCCGTCCATCGGCACCCGTTCGGCCATGTCGGCCAGGAAGTTGTCCAGGGCCGCGCGCGGGATGACCACGCCCTTGGGGCGGCCGGTCGAGCCGGAGGTGTAGATGGCGTAGGCCGGGGTCCGGCCGTCGGCCCGCTCCGCGACCGGGGTGCCGGCCGGGTACGCGGCGAGGGCCGCGCCGGTGGCCGGGTCGTCCAGCAGCAGCGCCGGGGTGTCGGTGGGGGGCAGGGCCGCCGCGGTCGCGGTCGTGGTCAGCAGGAGCGAGGGGCGGGCGTCGGCGAGGACGTAGCCCAGCCGGTCGGCCGGGTGCTCGGGGTCCAGCGGCACGTAGCCGGCGCCGGACTTGAGCACCGCGAGGAGGGCGACCAGCAGGTCGGCGCCGCGGGGCAGGGCGACGGCGACGTAACGCTCGGGGCCGGCGCCGCGGTCGGTGAGCAGGTGGGCCAGGCGCGTGGAGCGCTCGTCCAGTTCGGCGTACGTCAGCCGGCCGGGGCCGCAGATCACCGCGGCGGCCCCGGGGGTCGCGGCCGCCTGGCGGGCGAACCGCGCGGTCAGCGGCTCCAGGCCCGGCTCGGCCTCCGCCCGGCCGGCCCAGCCGGCCAGCACCCGCCGCTCGTCGGCGGACAGCAGCTGAAGCCGGCCGACGGGTACGCCGGCCTGGCCGGCAGCCTCGCCGAGCAGCCGCACCAGCGTGGCGGCGAGGTCGTCGACGCGGCCTCGGCCGATCAGGTCGGGGCGGTGGGCGAGGTCGAGGCCGAGGGAGCGGCCGAGGCTCACGGTGAGGCTGAGCGGGTAGTGGGTGCTCTCGTGGTTGTCACCGCCCACGATGCCCAGGCCGCCGGCGGCGCTGCGCAGCCCGTCGGCGTCGAGGGGGTAGTTCTCGAAGACGACGAGGGTGTCGAAGAGCTCGCCGAGACCGGTGACCCGCTGGATGTCGGCGAGCGGCAGGAACTGGTGGTCCATCAGCCCTGCCTGCTGGGACTGGAGACGGCCCAGCAGGTCGCCGAGCGTCTCGGCCGGGTCGAGCGCGACGCGGACGGGGAGGGTGTTGATGAACAGGCCGACCATCGACTCGACGCCCGCGACCTGCGGGGGACGGCCCGAGACCGTACCGCCGAACACCACATCGGTGCGGCCGGTGAGCTGGCCCACGACCATCGCCCAGGCGGCCTGGACGACGGTGTTGACGGTCACCCCGCGCTCACGCGCCCAGCGGGCGAGCGAGGCGGTCTCGGCCTCCGGCAGCTCCAGGCGGGTGCGTACCGCCCGGACCGGGGCGCGGGACGGATCGGGCGCGGCGACCAGGGTGGGCTCCTCCAGGCCGTCGAGGACCTCGCGCCAGGCGGCCTCGGCGGCGCCGCGGTCCTGGCCGGCGATCCAGCCGAGGTAGTCGCGGTAGGGAGTGACGCGGGGCAGCGCGGAGGCGTCGCCCCCCTCGGCGTACAGGGTGAACAGCTCGCCGAGGAAGACCGGCATGGACCAGCCGTCGAGCAGCAGGTGGTGGTGGCTGACGATCAGCCGGTGCCGGTCGGGGCCGGTGGAGGCGAGGGTGAACCGCATCAGCGGGGGCCGCGCCAGGTCGAAGCGCCGGGTGCGGTCCTGCGCCACCAGGCGGTCGGCCGCGGCGGCCCGCTCCTCGGCGGGCAGGCCGGTCAGGTCCACCTCGGTGTACGGCAGCTCGAAGTCGGCGGGCACCGCCTGGACGGGGGCTTCCAGGCCCTCGTGGCGGAAGGCCGCGCGGAGGTTGGCGTGCCGGGTCAGCAGGGTGTGCAGAGCAGCGCGCAGGGCGGGCCGGTCGACGGTGCCTTCGATGTCGAGGGCGAGCTGGACGGTGTAGACGTCCTCGCCCTGGGTGTCGTAGACGGCGTGGAAGAACAGGCCCTGCTGGAGCGGGGAGAGCGGGAGCAGGTCGGCGAGGTGCCCGTGGTCGGCCTCTAGGTCGTCGATCTGCTGCTGCGTGACGGACACCAGCGGGCGCACGTCGGACGGTGTCAGGCCGACCGCCCCGATGGCCGCGGCGTGGGCGGCCAGGGAGCGCAGGGCCTCGAACCAGCCTTCGGCCAGCGCCCGTACCTCGTCCTCGGTGAAGAGGGCGGCCGGCCAGGACCAGTCGGCGGTCAGGCGCGGGCCGTCGGCGTGGTCGAGGGTGACCGCGTTGACGTCCAGCGCGTGGGCGAGCGGCATGCCGGGCTCGCGGCCGTCGCCGAGGTCGGCGTCGGCGCGCAGGGCCCAGTCGGCGCCGTCGCCGTCGCCGGCGGTGGCGTCGAAGCGGCCCAGGTAGTTGAACCCGATCTGCGGGGAGGGCAGTTCCGCCAGGACGGCGGCCGCCTCGGCGTCGCCGTGGCGCAGCAGGCCGTAGCCGATGCCGTTGTCCGGCAGCGCGTGCAGCTGCTCCTTGACCGCCCTCAGTGCCCGGCCCGGGTCGGTGCCGCCGCCGGCGTCGAGGCGGACCGGGAACATGCTGGTGAACCAGCCCACCGTGCGGGAGATGTCCACCCCGTCCACGACGGCCTCACGGCCGTGGCCCTCCAGGTGCACCAGGACCTCGGTGGAGCCGGCGCCGCGCCAGGCGGAGACCGCCTGCGCGAATCCGGTGAGCAGGACGTCGTTGACCGTGGCCCGGTACTTCGCCGCGACCTCGGTCAGCAGCGGAGCCGTCACCTCGGTCGGCAGGGACAGCGACAGGTGCCGGAGAGTGGACGCCGTGTCCGCTTCGGGGTCGAGCGGACGGGCGCCGATCAGGGCGTCGTGGCCGGCCGACTGCTCGATCCAGAGGGGGAGTTCGGTGGAGCGGTCGAGCGCGGTCAGCTGCTCGGCCCAGCGGCGGAAGGACGTCCCCACGGGCTCCAGCTCCACACCCGCGTACGCCTGCGCCAGGTCGGGCAGGAGCACACGCCACGAAACGCCGTCGACCACCAGGTGGTGAGCCATCACCAGCAGCCGGCCCGCCTCCTCGAACCACACCGCCTGCACCATCACACCCGCCTCGGGAGCGAGCCGCAGCTGCGCGGCACGCGCCTCCACCGCGACCTCACCCCCGGCCACCCGCAGCACATCCGCCGCCCGCACCGAACCCGGCTCGGCGACATCGAGGTTCCACACCGACTCGCCCCGCACCAGACGCGCACGCAGCACGTCATGCCGGTCGAGAACGCTCTGCAGCGCCGACTCCAGCCGCTCGTACGTGGCACCGGCCGGAGTCTGCACCAGCATCGCCTGGTTGAACCCGTCCACCGGCCCGCCCAGCTCACGCAGCCACCCCACGATCGGAGTCTGCGCGACCAGGCCCAGACCCGCCGACGGATCCTCCGCCACCGAACCCGACACCGCCTGCGCCACCGCCGCCAGCGCCTCCGGCGTCCGGTACTGGAACACCTCACGCGCCGTGAACACCAGACCCGCCCTACGCGCCCGGCTCACCAGCTGGATCGACACGATGCTGTCGCCACCCAACTCGAAGAAGCTGTCCTCCACCGAAACGGTGTCCAGACCCAGCAGCTCGGCGTACAGCCGGCACAGCAGCGCCTCGCGCTCGGTGCGCGGGGCCCGGCCCGCCGTCGTGCCCCGGTACTCGGGTGCCGGGAGCCGCTTGCGGTCGAGCTTGCCGTTGACGGTGAGCGGGAGGGCGTCGAGGGAGACGAACGCGGCCGGGACCATGTAGTCCGGCAGGGCGGCGGCCAGGTGGGAGCGGACCACGGCGGCGTCGAAGGCGACGCCGCGCCGCGGGACGACGTACGCGACGAGGCGCTTGATGCCGGGGATGTCCTCGCGGACGACCACGGCGGACCGGGCGGCACCCTCGTAGCGGGCCAGGACGGTCTCGATCTCGCCGAGCTCGATCCGGAAGCCGCGCACCTTGACCTGGTCGTCGGAGCGGCCCAGGTAGTCGAGCTGCCCGTCCCGGGTCCAGCGGACCACGTCGCCGGTCCGGTACATCCGGGTGCCGGCGGGCCCGTACGGGTCGGCGGTGAACCGCTCGGCGGTCAGGTCGGCGCGGCCGAGGTAGCCGCGCGCCAGACCGGCGCCCGCGATGTACAGCTCGCCGGCCACACCCGGGGCGACCGGCCGCAGCCGCTCGTCCAGGACGTAGGTGCGGGCGTTGCCGACGGGCCGGCCGACCAGCGGGCGGGAGACGTCGGTGGTGCGGGCGGAGAGGGTATCGACGGTGGCCTCGGTCGGCCCGTACAGGTTGTAGCCGGTGATGCCCGGAGTCCGCGCGAGCTCCTGCCACAGGGCGGGGCCGACGGCTTCTCCGCCGAGGGCGAGGATGCGCGGCCGGGCCTGCTCGTCGCGGACCAGGCCGTCCTCGATGAGCTGTTCGGCGTAGGACGGGGTGAGCTCCATGAAGTCGATGCCGTGCGCCCGGACGTAGTCGATGAGCGCGGGCGCGTCGCGGCGGGTGCCGTCGTCCACGAGGTGGAGTTCGTGCCCGGCGACCAGCCACAGCAGCGGGTCGAGTGAGGCGTCGAAGGAGACGGCGGCGGTGAGCGCGGCCCGCAGGGGGCGGCCGGCGGCCGCCGTCTCGGCCGCGAAGAGCTCGTCGAAGTGGTGGTGGAAGAGGTTCACCAGGCCCGTGTGCGGGACGACGACGCCCTTGGGCCGGCCGGTGGAGCCGGAGGTGTGGATGACGTACGCCGGGTGACGCGGGTCCAGCGGGCGGACCCGGTCAGCGTCGGCCGGGGCGGTGTCCGGCAGGGCACGCAGGGCGTGTGTGACGGCCCGGGACTCCAGGTCGATCCGGATGCCGCCGCGGTCCTGGGGAAGCGTCTCACGGGCACCGGCCGCGGTAATGACGGCCGCCGTGCCGGCGTCCTGGAGCACCTGGGCGATGCGGTCGGCGGGGTGGGAGGGGTCGACGGGTACGTACGCGGCGCCCGCCTTGGCGACCGCGAGGACGGCGACGACGAGGTCCGCGGTGCGTGGCAGGGCGACGGCCACGTAGTCCTCGGCGCCGATGCCGTGCCCGGCGAGCAAGCGGGCCAGCCGGTTGGCGCGGGCGTCGAGTTCGGCGAAGGTCAGCCGCTCGGCGCCGGCGACCAGGGCGGTCGCGTCCGGGGTGCCGGCCGCCTGCCGCTCGAAGAGGGCAGGCAGGGTGGCGGCGGGCACCGGGCGGGCGGTGTCGTTCCACTCGGCCAGCACCTTGCGGCGCTCGTCGTCGGTGAGGACGTCGAGCTGGGACAGCGGCCGGTCGGGCCGGGTGACCAGGGCGGTGACCGTGCGGGTGAAGCGGCCCGCGAGGTCCAGGGCGGTCTCCCGGTCGAAGAGGTCGGTGGCGTACTCGATGCGGCCGCCGATGCCGGCGGCGCGGCCGTCGGCGGTGAACTCCTCGGCGAGCTGGAAGGACAGGTCGAACTTGGCGCCGTCGACGGTGACCTGGTGCGGTTCGACGGCCAGTCCATCGAGGTCCAGGGCGGCGGCGGCGTTGTTCTGCAGGGAGAGCATGACCTGGAACAGCGGGTGGCGGGCCAGGGAGCGCTCGGGGTTGAGCAGCTCCACGAGCCGCTCGAACGGCACGTCCTGGTGGGCGTAGGCGGCAAGGTCGGACTCCCGCACCCGGTCCAGCAGCTCTCGGAAGGTGGGGTCGCCGGAGACGTCGGTGCGCAGCACCAGGGTGTTGACGAAGAAGCCCACCAGGTCGTCGAGGGCCTCGTCAGTGCGGCCCGCGATCGGGGAGCCGATCGGAATCTCCGGGCCGGCGCCGAGCCGGCCGAGGAGGGCGGCCAGCGCCGCCTGGACGACCATGAAGACGCTGGCGCGGGACGCACGGGCGAGGTCGGCGAGCGAGGCGTGGGCCTCCGCGGGAAGGTGCAGGGGCACGGTGTCGCCGCGGAAGCTCATCTCCGCGGGCCGCGGGCGGTCGGCGGGCAGGGCCAGCTCCTCGGGGAGCCGGTCCAGGGTCTGCTGCCAGTAGCCGATCTGGCGGGCGAGTTCACTGCCCGGGTCGTCCTCGTCACCGAGGACGTCGCGCTGCCACAGGGTGTAGTCGGCGTACTGGACCGGCAGCGGCTCGAAGGCGGCTTCCCGGCCGGCGCGGCGGGCCGCGTACGCCTCGGCGAGGTCGCGGGCCAGCGGCGCCATGGACCAGCCGTCGGCGGCGATGTGGTGGACGACCAGGAGCAGGATATCCGTCTCCGCGTCCACCGTGAACAGGTGGGCGCGCAGCGGGACTTCTGTGGCGAGGTCGAAGTCGTGGGCGGCCGCGTCGGCGAGCGCCCGCGCCGTGTACGGGGCCCTGTGCAGGACCGGCCGTACGGTGTCGGCGGCGAGGACCTGCTGGCGGGGGCGGCCGTCGGTGTCGGGGAAGACGGTGCGCAGCGCCTCGTGACGGGCCACGACGTCGCCCAGGGCGGCGGTCAGGGCGGCGGTGTCCAGGGCTCCGGTGAGCCGGACGGCCAGCGGCAGGTTGTAGGTGCCGTTGCGCTCCTCGAAGCGGTTGAGGAACCACAGCCGGCGCTGGGCGGGCGAGAGCGGTACGGACTCCGGTCGGACCCGGGCCACCAGGGCGGGACGGGCGGACTCGCCCTCCGCGTCGCCGAGCCGCTCGCAGAGCGCGGCGACGGTCGGGGTCTCGAAGAGGGCGCGCACGGCGAGTTCGGCACCGAACAGGGTGCGGATGCGGCTGACGACACGGGTGGCGAGCAGGGAGTGGCCGCCGAGGTCGAAGAAGCTGTCGTCGACGGAGACCGTGTCGACGCCGAGGACCTCGGCGAAGAGCGCGGTCAGCTGCTCCTCCTGCGGGGTGCGCGGGGCCCGCCCGGCGCCGGCCGCGGCCCCGAAGTCGGGGGCGGGCAGGGCACGCCGGTCGAGCTTGCCGTTGGGGTTGAGCGGCAGCGCGGCGAGCGTGACGAAGGCGGACGGGACCATGTACTCGGGCAGGGCGGCGGCCACATGGGCGCGCAGCTGGGCCGCGTCCGTCGCACCTGCGCCGGCCGCGGGCACGGTGTAGGCGACGATGCGCTGGTCACCTGGGGTGTCCTCGCGGACCACCACGGCTACCTGGCCGATGCCGGAGTGCCGGGCCAGGACTGCTTCGATCTCTCCCAGCTCGATGCGGAAGCCGCGCACCTTGACCTGGAAGTCGGTCCGGCCCAGGTACTCGATCTGGCCGTCGGCGCTCCAGCGGACCAGGTCGCCGGTGCGGTACATCCGGCTGCCGGCCGGACCGTACGGGTCGGCCACGAAGCGCTCGGCGGTCAGGCCGGGGCGGCCCAGGTAGCCGCGCGCCAGGCCGGCGCCGGCGAGGTACAGCTCGCCAGCGACGCCCGGCGGCACCGGGCGCAGGCCCTCGTCGAGCACCAGGGCGCGGGTGTTGTGCCGGGGCCTGCCGATGGGCGGGGTGCGGTCGTCGCGGGTCCGGCCCGGTTCGCCGTACCAGGCGGTCGCGTAGACGGTGGCCTCGGTGGGTCCGTAGATGTTGGCGAGTGCCGCGCCGGGCACGGCCGCGCGGATGGCGTTCGCGGTGTGGGCGGACAGGCCCTCGCCGGCCAGGACGACCAGGTCGGCGCCGAAGCGGGGGGCGTCGGACTGGGCGAGGGTGTGGGCGAGTGCCGAGGGCACGGCGCTGACCAGGCTGTAGTGGCGGCCCGGGGTGGCGTCGAGCAGGGCGAGCACGTCGCGGACGATCTCGATGCGGCCGCCGGTCAGCAGCGGGCCGAACATCTCGAAGACGGAGACGTCGAAGTTGAGCGAGGTCGCGGCGAGCACGTCCGAGAGCCGTTCGGCGCCGATGTCGGCCGCCGCCCAGGCGGCGAAGTCGGCGACGTTGCGGTGGGCGACCACGACGCCCTTGGGCCGGCCGGTGGAGCCGGAGGTGTAGATGACGTAGGCGGGATGGCGCACGTCGAGGGGGCGGGCCCGCTCGGCGTCGGTCACGTCGCCGTCGCCCTGGGCGGCCAGGCGCTCGCGCACCGCGCCGTCGTCCAGGAGCAGGGTGCGGACGCCCTCGGGCAGGACGGCCGCGGCCTCGGCGGTGGTAACGACGAGCGCGGGCCGGGCGTCGGCCAGCATGTACGCGATGCGGTCGGCCGGGTAGCCGGGGTCGACGGGCAGGTAGGCGGCGCCGGACTTCAGCACGGCCAGCAGCGCGACGATCATGTCGGCGGTGCGGGGCAGGGTCAGCGCGACGAACCGCTCGGGTCCGGCCCCCTCGGCGATCAGCAGCCGGGCGAGCCGGTTGGCGCGGGCGTCGAGCTCGCCGTAGGACAGCTCGACGCCCGCGTGCAGGACGGCGGGGGCATCGGGGGTGCGGACGGCCTGGGCCCGGAACAGCTCGGGCACGGTGGCGTCGGCGACCTCACGGCCGGTGTCGTTCCACTCGCCCAGGACGCGGGCGCGTTCGGCGTCGGTGAGGACGTCGACGGCGGAGACCGGCAGGTCCGGGTCGGCGGTGACGGCGTCCAGCAGCCGGCCCAGGCGGGCGCCGATCGCCTCGGCGGTGGCGTGGTCGAACAGGTCCGCGGAGTACTCCACGACACCGCGCAGGCCGGCCGGGCCGCCCTCGGCGGTGAAGGTCTCCTCCAGCGAGAACAGCAGGTCGAACTTGGCGGCGTCCAGGCGCACCGGCAGCGCGGTGGCGTGCAGGGCGTCGAGGTCGAGGGTGGCCTCGGCGTTGTTCTGGAAGGCCAGCATCACCTGGAACAACGGGTGGCGGGCCAGCGAGCGCACCGGGTTGAGCACCTCGACCAGCCGCTCGAAGGGTACGTCCTGGTTCGCGTAGGCGGCGAGGTCGCAGTCCCGGACCCGGCCGAGGAGTTCGGCGAAGGTGGGGTCGCCCGACAGGTCGGTGCGCAGCACGAGGGTGTTGACGAAGAAGCCCACCAAGTCGTCGAGGGCCTCGTCGGTACGGCCCGCGATGACGCTGCCGATGGGGATGTCCTCGCCGGCCCCGAGCCGGCCGAGCAGGGCGGCCAGCGCCGCCTGGACGACCATGAAGACGCTGGCGTTGTGCGCGCGGGCGACGGCGGTGATCCGCTCGTGCACGTCGGCGGGGAGTTCCAGGGCGGCGGACCCGCCGCGGTAGCCGGCCTCGGCGGGGCGGGGCCGGTCGGCGGGCAGTGCCAGTTCCTCCGGCAGGCCGGCCAGGGTGGTGCGCCAGTGGTCGATCTGGCGGGCGAGCGGGCTGTCGGGGTCGTTCTCGTCGCCGACGACCTCGCGCTGCCACAGGGTGTAGTCGGCGTACTGGACCGGCAGTGGCTCGAAGGCGGGGGCATGGCCGGCGCGCCGGGCGTCGTAGGCGGTGCCCAGGTCACGGGCGAAGGGAGCCAGCGACCAGCCGTCGCCGGCGATGTGGTGCAGCACCACGAGCAGGACGTGCTCGGTGGCGGAGATCCGCAACAGCCGGGCCCGCAGCGGGGCCTGGGCGGTCAGGTCGAAGCCCTCGGCGACCGCGGCGGCCAGCGCCGCATCCAGGTCGCCGGCGGCCGTGTCGGTGACGGGCAGTGCGGGCGCGGACATTCCGGCCGGCAGCACCCACTGGCGTGGTCGGCCGTCCAGCTCGGGGAAGACCGTACGCAGGCTCTCGTGCCGGTCGGTGACGTCGCCCAGGGCCGCGCGCAGCGCGTCCGGGTCGAGGTCACCGTCGAGGCGGAGGGCGAGCGGCAGGTTGTACGAGGCGCTCGGGCCCTCGAACCGGTTGAGGAACCACAGCCGCCGCTGGGCGGGCGAGAGCGGGACCTCCTCGGGCCGCGGCCGCGCGGTCAGCGCGGTACGGGCCCGGCCGGCGCCCGCGATCCGGGTCGCGAGGGCGGCGACGGTCGGGGCCTCGAAGAGGGTGCGGACGGCGAGTTCGACGCCGAAGACCGGCCGGATCCGGCTGACCAGCCGGGTCGCGAGCAGCGAGTGGCCGCCGAGGTCGAAGAAGCTGTCGTCGACGGAGACTGCGGGCAGGCCCAGGATCTCGGCGAACAGGCCGGCGAGGATCTCCTCCTGCGGGGTCCGCGGCGCCCGGCCGCCGGCGCCCGCGGCGAGGTCGGGGGCGGGCAGCGCCCGGCGGTCGACCTTGCCGTTGCCGGTCAGCGGCAGCGTGTCCAGGGACACGTACGCGGAGGGCACCATGAAGGCGGGCAGCCCTTCGGCGGCGTGCTCGCGCAGCTCGGCCGGGGAGGCCTGGGCGCCCGGCGCGGCGACGGTGTAGGCGACGATGCGCTGGTCTCCAGGGGTGTCCTCGCGGACCATCACGGCCACCTGGGCGACGCCGGGATGGCGGGCCAGGGCGGCCTCGATCTCGCCGAGCTCGATGCGGAAGCCGCGGACCTTGACCTGGTCGTCGGTGCGGCCCAGGTACTCGACGTGGCCGTCGGCGTTCCAGCGCACCAGGTCGCCGGTGCGGTACATGCGGCTCGCGGCCGGGCCGTACGGGTCGGCGGTGAACCGCTCCGCGGTCAGGTCCGGGCGCCCGAGGTAGCCGCGGGCGAGTCCCGCGCCCGCGAGGTAGAGCTCGCCTGCGACGCCCTGCGGGACGGGGCGCAGCGCCGCGTCGAGGACGTAGACGCGCATGCCGTCGAGGGGGCGGCCGATGGGCACGCTGTGCGGCACCTCGGCAGTGGAGTCCATGCGGTGGGTGGTGGCGAAGGTGGTCGTCTCGGTGGGCCCGTAGCCGTCGACGACGGTCAGGCCGGGGCAGGCGTCCAGGACGCGGCGGACCGCGGCGGCGGGGACGACGTCGCCTCCGGTCCACACCTGGCTCACGCGGGCCAGGCAGCCCGGCCCGTCCTCGGCGATCAGGCGGAAGAGGCCGGCGGTGAGCCACAGGGCGGTGACGCCGTGCCGGGTGACGGTCTCGCGCAGCCGGACCGCGTCGAGGTCGCCGGCCGGCGCCACGACGACCTGGCCGCCGCCGAGGAGCGGCACCCACAGCTCGTACGTGGAGGCGTCGAAGGCGGTCGGCGAGTGCAGCAGCACCCGCTCGTGCCCGGACTCGAAGCGGCGGTCCTCGGCCAGCGCGACGATGTCGCGGTGGGTGACGCCGACTCCCTTGGGCACGCCGGTGGATCCGGAGGTGAACATGACGTACGCCAGCCCGCCCGGGTCGACGGCGACGTCCGGGTCGTGGGCCGGGCCGTCGGCGAGCGCGGGCCCGGCCTCGATCACGGTCGCGCCGTCGGCGAACGCCTCGGCGGCGGCGGCCGAGTCGGCGATCAGGACGCTCGCGCCGGTCTCGGCGAGGATGTGCCGCATGCGGGGTTCGGGGAAGCGCGGGTCGAGCGGGACGTAGGCGCCGCCGGCCTTCAGGACGGCGAGCACGGCCGCCACCAGGTCGGGCGAGCGGTCCATGAGCAGCGCCACCCGGTCCTCGGGGCGCACGCCCGCGGCGAGCAGCCGGTGGGCGAGGCGGTTGGCGCGGGCGTCGAGTTCGCCGTAGGAGAGGGTGGCCCCGTCGGAGACGACGGCCTCGGTGGCGGAGGCCCAGGAGACGAGGTCGGCGAAGAGCCGGGGCACGCTCCGGTCGGACGGCGCGTCTTCGTGCTCGGTGTCGTTGAAGGCGACCAGCAGCCGCTGCCGCTCGTCGGCGGCGAGCAGCGGGATCCGGCCGACGGGAGTGGCACGGTGGTCCGGTGCGCTCTCCAGGACGCGGACGAGCCGGTCCATGAGGGCGTGGGCGGAGGGGGCGTCGAAGAGGTCGGTGCGGAAGTCCAGCCGCAGCTGGAGGCGTTCACCGGGGACGGCGGTGAGGATCAGCGGGTAGTGGGTGGCGTCGTGGCCCTCGATGCCGGTGACGCTCAGCCCGCCGCCGATCTCCAGGACGTCGGCGTCGAGCGGGTAGTTCTCGAAGACGACGAGGGTGTCGAAGAGCTCGCCGAGCCCGGTGGCCTGCTGGAGGTCGGTCAGGCCCAGGTACTGGTGGTCCATGAGGGCGGCCTGCTGTGCCTGGAGCCGGTCCAGGAGGGCGCCGAGCGCTTCGGCCGGGTCGAGGGCGACGCGGACGGGGAGGGTGTTGATGAACAGGCCGACCATGGACTCGATGCCGGGGACCTGCGGGGGACGGCCGGATACGGTGCCGCCGAAGACCACGTCGTCGCGGCCGGTGAGCTGGCCCACCACCATCGCCCAGGCCGCCTGGAAGAGGGTGTTGAGGGTGACGCCTCCGGAGCGGGTGAGCTCGGTGAGCCGCGCGGTGAGCGCGGCCGGCAGGTCGACGGTGACCCGGTCGGGGGCGGCCGGGCTGCCGCCGCGGCCGGCCGGGGCGACCAGGGTGGGCTCGTCGAGGCCGTCGAGGACCTCGCGCCAGGCGGCCTCGGCGGCGCCGCGGTCCTGGCCTGCGAGCCAGACGAGGTAGTCGCGGTGGGGCGTGACGCGGGGCAGGGCGGAGCCGTCGCCGGAGCGGCCGTAGAGCGTGAGGAGTTCCTTGACCAGGACGGGCATGGACCAGCCGTCGAGCAGGATGTGGTGGTTCGTCACGACCAGGCGGTACTGCTGCACCCCCGTCTTGAGCAGGGCGAAGCGCATCAGAGGAGCCCGGGCGGGGTCGAAGCGCACGGCCCGGTCCTCGGCCATCCAGGCGTGGACGGCACGGTCGCGGTCGGCCTCGGGGAGCGTGGTGAGGTCGAGGTCGGTCCAAGGCAGGTCGACGCTCTCGGGGACGACCTGCACGGGCGTGTCGAGGCCGCCGTCGTGGCGGAACGCGGCGCGCAGGGCGCCGTGGCGGGACAGCAGGGTCCCGGCGGCGTCGCGCAGCGACCGGGGCCGCAGGGGGCCTTCGATGTCGAGGGCGAGCTGGACGGTGTAGACGTCCTCGCCCTGGGTGTCGTAGACGGCGTGGAAGAACAGGCCCTGCTGGAGAGGTGACAGGGGCAGGAGGTCGGTGAGGCGGCCGTGTTCGGCTTCGAGGCGCTCGATCTGCTCCTGGGTGACGGAGACGAGCGGACGGACGTCGGAGGGGGTCAGCCCGCCGGCCTCGGGGGTCGCGGCGTGGGCGGCCAGGGAGCGCAGGGCCTCGAACCAGCCTTCGGCCAGTGCCCGTACCTCGTCCTCGGTGAAGAGGGCGCCCGGCCAGGACCAGTCGGCGACGAGGCGCGGGCCGTCGGTGTGGTCCTGCGTGACCGCGTTGAGGTCGAGGGCGTGCGTGAGTCGCATGCCGGGCTCGCGGCCGTCGCCGAGGTCGGCGTCGGCGCGCAGGGCCCAGTCGGCGCCGTCGCCGTCGCCGGCGGTGGCGTCGAAGCGGCCCAGGTAGTTGAAGCCGAGCTGCGGGGCGGGCAGTTCCGCCAGGACCGCGGCCGCCTCGGGGTCGGTGTATCGCAGCAGGCCGTAGCCGATGCCGTTGTCCGGCAGCGCGTGCAACTGCTCCTTGACCCGCTTCAGCGCCCGGCCCGGATCGGCGTCGGCACCTGCGTCCAAACGCACCGGGAACATGCTGGTGAACCATCCGGCCGTGCGCGAGGTGTCCGCGCCCTCGACCACCGGCTCACGGCCGTGGCCCTCCAGATCGACCAGCACCTCGGTGGAGCCGGCGCCGCGCCAGGTGGAGACCGCCAGGGCGAACGCGGCCAGCAGGACGTCGTTCACACCCGCCCGGTACTTCGCCGCGACCTCGGTCAGCAGCAGAGCCGTGACCTCGGTGGGGAGGGTGAGGGAGAGGTGCCGGACGGTCCCGGCGGTGTCCTGGGCCGGATCGAGGGCCCGGGCACCCAGGCGTGGGTCTTCACCGGTCAACTGCTCGATCCAGAGGGGAAGTTCGGTGGAGCGGTCGAGCGCGGTCAGCTGCTCGGCCCAGCGGCGGAAAGACGTCCCCACGGGCTCCAGCTCCACACCCGCGTACGCCTGCGCCAGGTCGGGCAGGAGCACACGCCACGAAACGCCGTCGACCACCAGGTGGTGAGCCATCACCAGCAGCCGGCCCGCCTCCTCGAACCACACCGCCTGCACCATCACACCCGCCTCGGGAGCGAGCCGCAGCTGCGCGGCACGCGCCTCCACCGCGACCTCACCCCCGGCCACCCGCAGCACATCCGCCGCCCGCACCGAACCCGGCTCGGCGACATCGAGGTTCCACACCGACTCGCCCCGCACCAGACGCGCACGCAGCACGTCATGCCGGTCGAGAACGCTCTGCAGCGCCGACTCCAGCCGCTCGTACGTGGCACCGGCCGGAGTCTGCACCAGCATCGCCTGGTTGAACCCGTCCACCGGCCCGCCCAGCTCACGCAGCCACCCCACGATCGGAGTCTGCGCGACCAGGCCCAGACCCGCCGACGGATCCTCCGCCACCGAACCCGACACCGCCTGCGCCACCGCCGCCAGCGCCTCCGGCGTCCGGTACTGGAACACCTCACGCGCCGTGAACACCAGACCCGCCCTACGCGCCCGGCTCACCAGCTGGATCGACACGATGCTGTCGCCACCCAACTCGAAGAAGCTGTCCTCCACCGAAACGGTGTCCAGACCCAGCAGCTCGGCGTAGATGCCGCAGAGGATCTCCTCCGGGGCCGTGCGGGGCTTACGGCCCTGGCCGGCGCCGGTGTACTCCGGGGCGGGCAGGGCCTTGCGGTCGAGCTTGCCGTTGACGGTCAGCGGGAGGGCGTCCAGCTCCATGAAGGCGGACGGGACCATGTACTCGGGCAGGGCCGCGCCGACGTGGGCACGGAGCGCCTCGGTGTCGACGGATGTGCCGTCGGCGGGGGTGAGGTAGGCGACGAGGCGCTTGATGCCCGGCTGGTCCTCGCGGACGATCACCGCGTTCTGTGCCACCGAAGCGTGCGAGCCCAGGACGGTCTCGATCTCGCCGAGCTCGATCCGGAAACCACGCACCTTGACCTGGTCGTCCGAGCGGCCCAGGTACTCCAGCTCACCCGTGCGCGTCCGGCGGGCCAGGTCACCCGTGCGGTACATGCGGCTGCCGGACGGGCCGTGCGGGTCGGCGGTGAAACGCTCCGCCGTCAGACCGGGACGGCCCAGGTAGCCGCGGGCCAGGCCGGCGCCCGCGAGATAGAGCTCTCCCGCGACACCCGGGGCGACGGGCCGCAGGGTGGCGTCGAGCACGTACGTGCGCGTGCCCTCGATGGGCGTGCCCATGGACGGCACGCCCGAACCCGCCGCGAGGGGCGTCGAGGTGGTCGCCACGACGGTGGATTCGGTCGGCCCGTACGCGTTGACCATGCGGCGGCCCGGCGCCCACCGGTCCACCAGCTCCGCCGAGGTGGCGTCACCGCCCACGATCAGCGAACGGAACTGCGGGAACCGGCCCGCCGGAACGCTGGCGAGCGCAGCCGGCGGAATCAACGCGTGCGTCACCCGCTCCTCGTCCAGGACCTGGGCCAGCACCTCACCGGCCAGCGGACCCGCCGGCGGCACCACGAGCGTCGCGCCCGCGGCGAAGGTCATCACCAGTTCCAGGACGGAGGCGTCGAAGCTCGGCGACGCGAACTGCAGCACACGGCTGTCCGCGTCCACGTCGAAACGCTCGACCTCGGCCGCCGCGAAGCTCGCCAGACCCGCGTGCGAGACCACCACGCCCTTGGGACGGCCCGTCGACCCGGACGTGTAGATCACGTACGCCGGATTTTCCGGCAGGACCGCGACGGAGGGCCGGGACGTCGCGAACTCCTCTGCCACATCGGGCAGTTCACGCAGGACCAGGACCGGACGCGCGTCGTCGAGCATGTAGGCGATGCGCTCGGCCGGGTACTGCGGGTCCACCGGCAGATAGGCGGCGCCCGCCTTCAGCACCGCGAGCTGTGCGACCACGATGTCCACCGACCGGGGCAGCACCAAGGCCACCACGCCCTCCGGACCCGCGCCCTGACCCGCAAGCCAGCGCGCCAGACGGTTCGCCCGCGCCTCCACCTGCGCGTACGACAGGACGAGGTCACCACTGACCACCGCCGGCGCCTCGGGCGTCCGCTCCACCGCGGCCTCGAACAGGCCGTGGAAGGTCACCGGCTCCAGCTCACACCCAAAGCCGGCCCACTCCCCCACCGCCAGCGCGCGCTCGGCATCGCTCAGCACCTCGACGGCACCGACCCGGACGTCCGGATCTGCCGCGACCGCCTCCAGCACCGCCACCAACCGGGCCGCCAGGGCCTCCACCGTCGCCCGGTCGAACAGATCGACCGCGTACTCGACGCTCCCCTCCAGGCCCGACTCGCGCTCGGCGAGGGTGAACGAGAGGTCGAACTTGGCGGTGTCCAGGCGGACCGGCTGGCGGGTCACCTCGACCCCGGGCAGGGCGAGCTCGTCGGAGGGGATGTTCTGGAGCTGGAAGGAGACTTGGAACAGCGGGTGGCGGGCCATGGACCGCTCGGGGTTCAGGACCTCCACCAGCCGCTCGAAGGGCACGTCCTGGTTCGCGTACGCCGCCAGGTCCGTCTCCCGGACCCGCTCCAGCAGCTCCCGGAACGTCGGGTCCCCGGACAGGTCGGTGCGCAGCACCAGCGTGTTGATGAAGAAGCCCACGAGGTCGTCGAGGGCCTCGTCGGTGCGGCCCGCGACGGGCGAGCCGAGCGGGATGTCGGTGCCCGCGCCGAGGCGGTGCAGCAAGGTGGCCAGCGCGGCCTGGACGACCATGAAGAGGCTGATGCCGCTGGTGCGGGCGAGCCGGTCGAGTCCGGCGTGGAGCTCGGCCGGGACGGTGAAGGCGAGGGTGTCGCCGCGGTAGCTCATGTGGGCCGGGCGCGGGCGGTCCGTGGGGAGGGCCAGCTCCTCGGGGAGGCCGGCGAGAGCGCCGCGCCAGTGGTCGACCTGGCGGGCGAGCTCGCTCGCCGGGTCCTGCTCGTCGCCGAGGACCTCGCGCTGCCAGAGGGTGTAGTCCGCGTACTGAACCGGCAGCGGGGTGAACTCCGGTGCCGTTCCGCCCAGTCGGGCGGCGTAGGCGGTGGACAGGTCGCGGGCGAGCGGGGCGAGGGACCAGCCGTCGCCGGCGATGTGGTGGACGACGACGAGCAGCGCGTGGTCGTCGTCGGCGAGGGTGAGCAGGTGGGCGCGGACCGGGATGTCGCGGGTGACGTCGAAGCCGTCGCCCGCCGCCCGTGCGAGCGCGTCGTCCAGGGCTTCGGCGGCGACGGAGGTGCGGTGCAGCAGGGGCCGGGAGGCCGGGTCGGCCGGGTCCAGGACGTGCTGGCGCGGGTGGCCGTCGGTGTCGGGGAAGACGGTGCGCAGGGCCTCGTGGCGGGTGGTGAGGTCGGCGAGCGCGGCTTCGAGCGCGTCCGCGTCGACCGGGCCGCGCAGGCGCAGGGACAGGCCGAGGTTGTAGGTGCCGCTGGGGCCGTCGAAGTGGCCGAGGAACCAGAGCCGGCGCTGGGCGTGGGAGAGGGGGATCTGCGCTGGTCGGGCCTGTGGCAGGACGGCCGCGCGGCCTGCGGCGGCCCCGTCGAGGGTGGCGGCGAGGGCCGCGACGGTCGGGTTCTCGAAGAGGGCGCGGACGGTGAGTTCGGCGTCGGCTTCGGTGCGGATGCGGCTGATGAGGCGGGTGGCGAGGAGGGAGTGGCCGCCGAGGTCGAAGAAGCTGTCGTCGATGGAGACCCGCTCCAGATCGAGGACTTCGGCGAACAGGGTGGCGAGGAGGGTTTCCCGGCGGGTGCGGGGGGCGCGGCCCTCGCTGAGGCCGGCGAAGTCGGGGGCGGGCAGGGCACGCCGGTCGAGCTTGCCGTTGGTGGTGACGGGCAGGGCGTCCAGGACGAGGACGGCGGCGGGCACCATGTAGTCGGGCAGGGTGGCGCCGACGTGCGCGCGCAGTGCCGCCGGGTCGGCGCCGGTCCGGGTGTCGGCGGGGACGACGTAGCCGACGAGGCGCTTGTCGCCGGGGCGGTCCTCGCGGACGAGGACGGCGGCCTGGGCGACGGCGGGGTGGCCGGTGAGGGCGGCCTCGATCTCGCCGGGTTCGATGCGGAAGCCGCGGATCTTGACCTGGTCGTCGGCGCGGCCGAGGTAGTCGAGTTCGCCGTCGGCGGTCCAGCGGGCGATGTCGCCGGTGCGGTACATGCGGGCGCCCGGCGCGCCGTGGGGGTCGGCGGTGAAGCGTTCGGCGGTCAGGCCGGGGCGGCCCAGGTAACCGCGGGCGAGGCCGTGGCCGGTGAGGTAGAGCTCGCCGGGGACGCCGGGCGGGACGGGGTTGAGGTCGCGGTCCAGGACGTAGACGCGGGTGTTGGTGATGGGGCGGCCGATGGTGGGGGCGCCGGTGTGCGGGCTGAGGGCGCCGCTCATGGTGGCGCAGACCGTGGACTCGGTGGGTCCGTAGGCGTTGACCATCGTGCGGCCGTGCGACCAGCGGGCGACGAGCTCGGCGGAGCAGGCCTCGCCGGCGGTGACGAGGGTCATGCCCTCGGGGAGCCGGGCCTCGCCCATGGCGGCGAGGACGACGGGCGGCAGGGTGGCGTGCGTGACCCGCTGCTCGGCGAGGAGCGTGGCCAGCGGCTCGCCCGCGGCCAGCCGTTCGGCGGGCGCGAGGACCAGGGCCGAGCCGGTCGTCAGGGTGGTGAGCATCTCCCAGACGGAGGCGTCGAAGCTGGGCGAGGAGAACTGCAGCACACGGTGGCCGGGGCCGCCGCCGAACCAGCGCCGGTGGGCGGCGGCCATGCTGGCGACGCCGGTGTGGCTGACGACGACGCCCTTGGGGCGGCCGGTGGAGCCGGAGGTGTAGATGACGTACGCCGCGTCCTCTTGGGTGAGCGGGACGTCCGCGAGGGGTTCGGCGGGCAGCGGGGTCCGGTCCAGCAGAAGCCGTCGGGTGCCGTCGGCGGGCAGGGTGTCCTGGAGGGCGGTGGTGGTGACGACGAGGGCGGGCCGGGCGTCGTCGAGGATGTACGCGATGCGCTCGGCCGGGTACGCCGGGTCGACGGGGACGTAGGCCGCGCCGGCCTTCATCGTGGCGAGGAGGCTGACGAGCGTGTCGACACCGCGGCCCAGGGCGACGGCGACGAGGCGGCCGCGGCCGGCGCCGTGCTCGGTGAGCAGCCGGGCCAGCCGGGCGGCCCGCCCGTCGAGCTCGCGGTAGGTGAGGGTGGTGTCCTCGTGGACGAGGGCGGCCGCGTCGGGGGTGCGGGCGACCTGGGCGGCGAAGAGCTCGGGCGTGGTCGCGGACGGGAGCGGTACGCCGGTGTCGTTCCACTCCTGAAGGACGCGGGCGCGTTCGTCGGCGCCGAGGAGGTCGACGGCTCCGACGGGGAGGGCGGGGTCGGCGGTGACGGCCTCGATCAGGCGCCGGAAGCGCATCCCCAGGCCGGCGGCGGTCTCGTCGTCGAAGAGGTCGCGGGCGAACTCGACGGTGCCCTCGACGCCCGCGGGCCGGCCGTCGTCGGTGAAGCGCTCGCCGAGCCGGAACGACAGGTCGAACTTGGCGGTGTCGGTCTCCAGGTGGCGCACCGTCGCGGTCAGGCCGGGCAGCTCGAGGACGGGCGCGGCGTTGTCCTCCAGGGCGAGGGTGACCTGGACCAGCGGGTGGCGGGCCAGCGAGCGCACCGGGTTGAGGATCTCCACCAGCCGCTCGAAGGGCACGTCCTGGTTCGCGTAGGCGGTGAGGTCGTACTCGCGGACGCGGTCGAGGAGTTGGCGGAAGGTCGGGCTGCCGGAGACGTCGGTGCGCAGCACGAGGGTGTTGACGAAGAAGCCGACCAGGTCGCCGAGGGCCTCGTCGGTGCGGCCGGCGATGACGGTGCCGACGGGGATGTCGTCGCCGGCGCCGAGGCGGTGCAGCAGGGCGGCGAGGGCGGCCTGCGCCACCATGAAGACGCTGGCCTTGCTGTCCCGGGCGAGGGTGAGCAGCCGTTCGTGGACCTCGGGGGCGAGGGCGAAGGCGACCCGGCCGCCCTGGTGGCCTGCGACGGCGGGGCGGGGCCGGTCGGTGGGCAGGGCGAGCTCCTCGGGCAGTCCGCCGAGGGTGTCCTTCCAGTGCGCGATCTGCCGGGCGAGGACGTCTTGCGGGTTGTTCTCGTCGCCGAGGAGGTCCCGCTGCCACAGGGTGTAGTCGGCGTACTGGACGGGGAGCGGCGGGTACTGGGGGGCGCCGCCGCGCAGCCGGGCCGCGTACGCCTGACTGAGGTCGCGGGTGAAGGGGGCCACGGACCAGCCGTCGCCGGCGATGTGGTGGACCACCAGCAACAGGCAGTGGCGTTCGGGGGCGAGGGTGAACAGGTGGGCGCGGACGGGAATCTCGGCGGACAGGTCGAAGCCGCGGGCGGCGGCGCGCACGAGGCCGTCCTCCAGAGCGGCTTCGTCGGCGACCTCGGTGACGAGCAGCTCGGGGCGGGCGTCGGCGGGGGCCAGGACGTGCTGGTGGGGGGCGCCGTCGCGGACGGGGAAGACGGTCCGCAGGCTTTCGTGGCGGGCCACGACGTCGCTCAGGGCGGCGCGCAGGGCCTCGGTGTCGGGGCGGCCGGTCAGCTCGACGGTGAGCCCGTCGTTGTAGGCGGCCTGGCCGCTGCCGTTCTCCATCTGGTTGAGGAACCACAGCCGGTTCTGCGCCGCCGACAGCGGCAGCAGCTCGGGCCGCGGGCGCGCGGTGAGCGCGGGCCGGGCGGCCTGGGCGGCGAGGCCCAGGGCCTGGGCGAGGGTGGCGACCGTGGCGTTCTCGAAGACCGTACGCAGGGTCAGCTCGGCCCGCAGCTCCTTGCGGATCCGGCCGACCAGCCGGGTCACCTGGAGGGAACTGCCGCCGAGGAGGAAGAAGTTGTCGTCGACGGAGACGACCTGCTCACCGAGGACCTCGGTGAACAGCCGGCACAGGGTCTCCTCGGCGTCGGTGCGCGGCGCCCGGGAGGCGGTGGCGGGGGCCTCAGTCTTCGGCGCGGACGCGGAGGCGGACGTGGACGCGGAGGCGGGTACGGAGGCGGGTACGTCGGCGGCGAGCGCGCGCGGCGGCAGGGCCGAGGTGTCGAGTTCGAGGGAGCCGACGGTCGCGTCGGGGGCGGCGGCGCCGAGCCGGTGCAGGAAGTCGAGGAAGGTCAGCTGGTAGGCGCGCAGGTCCTCGTCGCCGTACAGGTCGGGGTTGGCGTCGAAGTCGATCTGGAGGCCGGAGGCGGTGCCGCGGTCGTAGACGATGAAGGAGATGTCGTCGGCGGGGCCGATGGACAGGTTGTGGGGGCGCGCGGTGTGGCCGCCGAAGCTCAGGTCGTAGTCGAACATCATGATGTTGACGTGCGGGCCGACCAGGCGGCGGTCGTCGGCGAGCATGCCGAGGTCGCGGCGCAGGTCCTCGAACTGGTAGCGCTGGTGCTTCATGGCGGCGCGCATCTCGCCGGAGACCTGGTGCAGCAGTTCCTCGACGGTGCTGTCCGGACGGATGGCGATGCGCAGCGGCAGCACGTTGGAGACCATGCCGGGGACGCTGCGGGCGTTCTTGCCGAGCCGGGTGGAGACGGGCAGGCCGAGCACGATCTCGGGGGCTCCGGTGAGCCGCTGCAGCCACAGGGCGACGGCGGCGATCAGCGCGGGCGGCCAGGTGACGGCGGCGTCGGAGGCCAAAGTGCGCAGCCGCTCGGTCTCGGTCCGGCCGAGGTAGGCGGTGCGGCGGGCCAGCGAGCGTGCCAGGGCCGGCTGCTCGCCGGAGAGGCTGACGGGCTCGGGGGCTTCCTTGAGCCGGTCGATCCAGTAGGCGCGGTCGGTGCCGAAGCGCTCCGACTCCCGGTAGGCGGCCTTCTCGTCGAGCAGCCGGGCCAGCGGGGCGAAGGGGGTGTCCGGGACGGGCTCGCCGGCCACCAGTGCGGAGTACACGGCCGCGGTGCGCTGGACGACCATGTTGACGGTGAAGCCGTCGACCAGCAGGTGGTGGTAGCGGTGCAGCCACAGGTGCCGGTCTTCGGCGACCTTGAAGAGGGCGAAGAGGAAGAGCTGGTCGTGCTCGGTGTCCAGGGGCGTGGCGAAGTCCTCGGCCATCCAGGCGCGGGCGGCCGTCCACGGGTTCGGGGCGTCGCTGACGTCGACGACGTGCAGCGACCAGTCGAGGTCCGCGGCGGGCACGAGCCGTGCGGCGGGGCCGCCCTCGGCCTCCAGGAAGCGCAGGCGCAGCGTCTCGGCCTCGGTGACGACGCGCCGCAGTGACGCCTCGAAGAGCTCCGCGTCCACCGGCCCGTTGATTTCCAGGAATTCGCCGGTGTTGAAGATTGTGTTCTGCGGATTCAGCTGCTGCGCGTACCAGACACCCGACTGGGCGGCGGTCAGCGGCAGCAGGGGACCCCGAAGATCGGACACAGCCACTCACCCTCAAATGTAATTGATGGAAATCAAGGCAACGGAGCATGTCTAACAGCGGACTTTCGGCCAGGACAACGGTGGTTGCAGAAAGCTGCCACACGGCCCCGGCGGCAGATCAGCCGCGTGCTAGCGTCGGAACATGACCGACATGAAGGCTCCGCAGGGTCTCGTCATCGACCACTACATGCCGGACTGGCATTTCCGGGAGCGGCATTGGGTGAAGGTGAGCGCGCCGCCGGAAGAGGTGCTTCGGGCGGCCCGCGAGATGACGTGGCGCGAGGCGCCTGTGGCCCGCTTCCTCCTCGCGTTCACCCGGAACAAACTGCGACCCGAGGGCCGGGTGCTCGACGACTTCGCGATGGGCGGGGACACCGTACTGGAGCTGGCCGAAGCCGAGTTGGTGTACGGGGGGATCGGTTCGCAGGCCGGCCCGGTGCGCCCGGACCGGCCCATGGCCGAGGTGTTCCGCGACTACGCCGCACCGGGCTGCACCAAGGTGGTCTTCACACTGCACCTCGCCGGTGGAATTCTCTCCACGGAGACCCGGATATGGGCCACTGACGAGGAGACCCGACGCCGTTTCGGACACTACTGGAAGGTGATCCGAATTCCCAGCGGAATGATACGTATCGCTTTGCTTTCCGCCATCAAGCGCCGGGTCGACGTCCGCCCGGCGGGCGAGTCGCGTCAGCCCTGAGCGTCCCGTACGACTTCGATGAATCGGCCCGCCGTCGAGTTGCGGTAGAAGTCCTGGGTGGTCACCTTCGGCAGGCCCTGTTCCCGCATTTCGCGGAGCACCCGGATGACCAGCAGCGAGTTCCCGCCGAGTTCGAAGAAATTGTCCTTCGGTGTGACGTCCGCGTTCAGGGCGTGGCCCCAGAGTTTCAGGATCTGCGCGGTCAGCGGGTCATGGCCGTCGGCGCTGCCGTCCCCGGCCGAAGCGGCGCGCTGTCCGGCGGGGGCCGCGGCCGGGGCCGGCAGGGCCGCCGTGTCCACCTTGCCGTTGATGGTCAACGGGATCGCGGCCACCTCGGTCAGCGACGAGGGGACCATGTAGGCGGGCAGCACCCCCCGCGCGTGGGCCAGTACGTCCGCCGTGGCGGCGGGTCCGCGCAGGGCCACGTACGCGTCGATGCGGGCGGTCGCCGCGTCGCCGGGGGTGTCGTGGTTGAGGATGGTGGCCGCGCCCGCGACGTCGGGGTGGCTGAGCAGCACGTTGCGGATCTCGTCCAGCTCGATGCGGTGGCCGCGGACCTTGACCTGGCTGTCGAGCCGGCCGAGGTGGTCGAGGCTGCCGTCGGGGCGCAGCCGGCCCCGGTCACCGCTGCGGTAGAGGCGGCCGCCGCCGTACGGGTCGGTGACGAAGCGCTCGGCGGTCAGTTCGGGCTGGCCCAGGTAGCGGTCGGCGACTCCGGCGCCGCCCACGCAGATCTCGCCCGCGGCGCCGACCGGCAGCAGCCGGCCGCGCGGGTCGCGGACGGAGAGGGTCCAGCCGGGCAGCGCGCGGCCGACCTTGCGGCCGGCGGCGAGGACGTCGGCCGGGGTCACGGTGTGGGCGGTGACGTGCACGGTGGTCTCGGTGATGCCGAACATGTTCACCAGGCGGCAGTCGGTGGGCGAGTGCCGGGCGAACCAGGGGGCGAGCATCCGTACGTCGAGCGGTTCGCCGCCGAAGACCACCAGGCGCACGGCGAGGCCGGCGGACGTGCGCCGGTCGGCCTCGACGACCTGGGCGAAGGCGGAGGGAGTCTGGTTGAGCACGGTGACGCCCTCGCGGACGAGCAGGCCGTGGAACAGCTCGGTGTCGCGGGTCGTCCAGTAGTCGACGACGACCAGGCGGCCGCCGGTGAGCAGGCAGCCCCAGATCTCCCAGACGGAGAAGTCGAAGGCGCTGGAGTGGAAGAGGGTCCACACGTCGTCGGGGCCGAGCCGGAAGTCCTCGCGGGTCGCCTCGATCAGGGCGGCGACGTTGCGGTGCGGGACCACGACGCCCTTGGGGCGGCCGGTGGAGCCGGAGGTGTAGATGACGTACGCGGGCGCGGAGCCGTCCTCGGGGCGCGGGGCGGCCGTGGGACCGTCGGCGGCCGGGGGCTCGCCGACGGCCAGGGCGTGCAGCGCGTCGGGGCCGATCACGCGGACGCCCTCGATGGAAGGGAAGCCGTCGCCGTTGGCGACGACCACGGCGGCGCCCGCGTTCAGGGCGGTGTAGCGCAGCCGCTCCTCGGGGTAGCGCAGGTCCATGGGCACGTAGGCGCAGCCGGCCTTGAGGACGCCGAGGAGGGTCACCACCAGGTCGGCGTCGCGTTCGAGGGCGACGCCGACCATGGCGCCGGGGGCCACGCCCAGGGCCCGCAGCCCGGCGGCGGTGCGCTCGGCGCGGGCGTCGAGTTCGGCGTAGCTGAGGCTGGTGCCGCCGGCGGTCAGGGCGGTCGCCCCGGGGCGGGCGCGCACCACGTCGGCGAAGAGTCCGTCCAGGGTGCGCCCGGCGGCCTCGGCGCTGCCGACGGCGGGTGTGACGCCGAGGCGCAGCACCTGCGCGGTCTCCTCGGGCGTGAGCAGCTCGATCGTCTCCAGCGGCCGGTCCGGGGCCTGGGCCAGTTGGTCCGCGACGTGGGCGACGTGGGCGGCGAACCGTTCGGCGACGTGGGGCGCGAGGTCGCCGCGGTCGTGGCGCAGGGTGCCGGTGGCCGTGCCGTCCGGGTGGCGCACGAAGTGCAGCACCGCCGGCAGTACGGGGGCCAGGTGCGGCAGGCGCCGCTGTCCTGGTCGGCCGTCCTCGACCAGGACGCCGATGCCGGCGAGGGTCAGCGGGGCGCCGTCGTAGGTCTCCCAGCGGGCCTGGAGCGCGGCGGCGTCCAGCGTCTCGTCGAGGGCCTCGCCCGCGCCGTACCGGGCCAGGACCAGCGCGGTCGCGGCGGCGAGCAGGGCGGGGTCGGCGGGCAGGCGCTCCGGCAGCGGGACGGGCACCTCGGCGGTGCGCCCCACCTCGGCCGCGTCGCCCAGACCCCATTCGAGGGCGGGCCGGTCGCCGGCCGGGAGCCCGGCGGCGGCGCCGTCCCGCCCGAAGGTCAGTGAGGTCCCGTCGAGGGTGAGGCCGTGGCGTGCCACCAGCACCAGGTCGCCGTCGCCGTCGCGGTAGCGCAGCAGTACGGCGCGCAGCGGCAGTCCGGCGCCGCGCAGCGGGCGCTCGGCCTCCCGCCGGGCCCGGGCCGCGGCGGCGGGGTGGGCGGCGTCCAGGGAGAGCTGCTCCTCCCACAGGCGCAGGTCGGCCAGTTCGGGCCAGGCCGGTGCGGCTCCGGCGCGCAGGCGCCGCTCCAGCTCCGCGGCATCGACCGGGCCCGGCATCCGGACCACCAGGCTGTGGCAGGACGCGGCCTGACTTCTCGACATGGTCGGACTCCTGACGTACGAGGGGGAGAGGAGGGTCAGCGGGCGCTGAAGCCGCCGTCGACGGTGAGGGTGGTCCCGGTGACCTGCCGGGAGTCGTCCCCGGCGAGCCAGAGGGCGGCGCCGGCGATGTCCTGGGGTTCGATGAGGGCGTTCATCGGCTGGGACTGGACGAATATCTCCTCGTGCTCGTCGACGGCGACGTCGAGCGAGCGGGCGATCTCGGCCAGCATCCGGCCCTCGTGCAGCGGGTCGTCGCGCACCGATCCGGGGCACAGGGCGTTGACCCGGACCCGGAAGGGCGCGTAGTCGAGGGCGGCGGCCTTGGTCAGCCCGATCAGGCCGTGCTTGGCGGCGACGTAACCGGCGAAGTGGCGGTAGCCGACGAGTCCGGCGGTGGAGGCGACGTTGACGACGCTGCCGGAGCGCTGTTCGACCATGGCGGGGACGAGGGCCTTCATCATGCGCCAGGCGCCGGTGAGGTCGATGCCGACCATCAGCTCCCACTCGTCCTCGGCGATCTCGTGTACGGCCTTGCCCGACGGCGCGGCGATGCCGGCGTTGTTGAGCAGGACGTCCACGGTGCCGAAGCGGTCCAGCGCCTGTTCGGCGACGGCGTCCACGGCGCGCGGGTCGCGGACGTCCGCGACGGCGGTGTGCACGGCGGCGCCGTGCGCCCGGCAGAGCTGCGCGGTGTGCTCCAGCTGGCTCCCGGAGCCCAGCGGGTACGGCACTCCGGCCAGGTCCCCCGCGACGTCGACCAGGACGAGGTCGGCTCCTTCCGCGGCGAAGCGGACGGCGCAGGAGCGGCCGAGGCCGCGGGCCGCGCCGGTCACCACTGCCGTCTTGCGCCCGAGGCGGGCGGAGGCGGCGGTCATGACCGCAGGTCCGCGGCGACGGCTTCGAGCAGCGGCAGCGGCGACTCGGTGAGGTACATGTGGCCGCCCCGCGGTTCGACGAGCCGGAAGGCGGCGGTGGTGGCCCGGCGCCACTCCTCGGCCTGCTCCCGGGTCACCAGGTGGTCGTCCGTGGCGCGCAGCGAGGTGACGGGGGTGCGCAGCGGCGCGTCGGAGACGGGCTTGTAGTTCTCGTGCATCTCCACGTCCGCCCGCAGGATCGGCAGCAGCAGCTCCCGCATGTCGGGGTCGGCCAGCGCGTCGTGCTCGTAGCCGGCGAACTCCTGCACCCGGGCGAGGAAGCCGTCGTCGTCCAGGCCCGTCGCGCGGCGGGTCCGGCCGGTCCAGGGGCCGGGCGAGCCGCTGACGAAGAGGTGGGTGAACTCGACGGCCGGGTCCTGCTCCAGGCGGCGGGCGACCTCGTAGGCGAGCACCGCGCCCAGGCTGTGGCCGAAGAGCGCGACGGGCCCGTCACCGGCCAGTTCGGCGACGCGCGGGGCGAGGGCGTCGGCCGCGTCGTGGGCGTCGTGGAACGGCTCGTCGAGGAAGAGCTCCTCGCGGCCGGGCAACTGGACCGGCACGATGCGCGGCGCGTCGGCGGGGAGGTCTTTCCAGGCGCGGTAGAAACCGGCGCCGCCCCCCGCGAAGGGAAGGCACACCAGGGAGTGGGTCATGAGCGGCATCGCTTTCTGGGAAGCTGCGTGAGAGCCACGCTTTCATCGGCTCCGGACATGGGCAACGGGCGTTGCAGATTGCTGCCAACGCCCGTTGCCCGCCGCCCGGCGGGGGATGGTCAGGCGGCGTTCATGGCGTCGGCCAGGGACTTCGGGCGCATGTCCGTCCAGCTCTCGTTGATGTGGTCGAGGCAGGCCTGGCGGCTGTCCTCGCCGTGCGCCACGGTCCAGCCGGCCGGGACCTCGGCGAAGGCGGGCCAGAGGGAGTGCTGGTTCTCCTCGTTGACGAGGACCAGGTAGCGGGCGTCGTCGTTCTCGAACGGGTTCGTGGCCATGGCCGGTTCTTCCTTCGGTGGGTGTACGGGTATCGGAGGGGTCAGGCGGCGCGGGCGTTCAGCTGCTCGACGAAGGCGGACAGCCGGTCGACGCCCCAGAACTTGTCGAATCCGCTGATGAAGAAGGGGACGCCGAAGACCCCGTCGCGGTGCAGGGAGTTCAGCGCGGTGATGCCGAGCTCGCGGATCGCGGGGTCCTCGTGGGCCAGGGCGAGCACCTGCGGGTCCAGGCCCAGGGTCCTGGCGATGCGGCGCATGGTGTCCGGGTCGGAGATGTCCTCGCCGAGCTCCCAGCGGGCGCGGTAGGTCTCGGCGATGAACTCGGGTCCGGCGCCGAGCCGGTCGGCCGCGAGGTAGGCCAGGTGGGAGACCTCCCAGCGCGGGGCGGGATCCACCGGCCACACCATGTCCAGGCCGCGGGCCCGGGCGAGGCGGCGGACGTCCTGGAGGATGTAGAGGTGTTTCTCCTTGGACATCGGGACGTACGGCAGCGTGATGTTGCTGCGCTCCAGTTCGTCCAGGGCCGGCTCGTCCGGCTCCCAGAACGGCAGCCAGTCGATCCGGCCGGCCACGTCCGGGTGCCGGTCCACCAGGTCCCGGTAGGCCATCCAGGAGTAGGGGCTGCGGAAGGAGAAGTACCAGCGTGGTCCGCGTCGTGCCATCACGCCTCCAACGGTTTCGTGCGGGTGTTCAAGACGGTCTCGGTCGTGCGTGGTGGGTCAGATGGTGATGCCGCCGTCGATCTGCAGGACGGCGCCGGTGACGTAGGCGGCCCGGTCCGAGACGAGGTAGGCGACCAGGTCGGCGACCTCCTCCGCGGTGCCCATGCGGCCCAGCGGGATGGAGGTGAGTGCCTCCTTGCGGGCCTTGTCGTTCATCTCGGCGACCATGTCGGTCTCGATGAAGCCCGGGGCGACCGCGTTGACGCGGATGCCGGCGCGGCCGCTCTCCTTGGCCAGCGCGCGGGAGAAGCCGATGATCCCCGCCTTGGAGGCGGAGTAGTTGGTCTGGGTGCGGTGGCCGTAGACCCCGGCGACCGAGGAGATGTTGACGATGGCGCCGCCACGGCGCTTCATCATGCCGAAGACCACGGCGCGGCAGACGTGGTAGACGCCGTCCAGGTTGGTGTCGATGACCTGGCGCCACTGCTCGTCGTCCATGAGGACGAGCGGGTTGTCCCGGGTGATGCCGGCCGCGGTGACCGCCGCGTCGACCGGGCCGAGCCCGTCCTCGGTGGCCTCGATCCAGGCCCGTACGGCGTCGCCGTCGGCGACGTCGGCACGGGTGCCGACCACGCGTACGCCGAACTCCTGGCCGGTCTTCTCCAGGCTGCGCGCGGCGTCCTCGTCCGAGCGGTAGCAGAAGGCGACGTCGAAGCCGTCGCGGGCCAGCGCGCGGACCGTGGCGCGGCCGATGCCGCGCGAGCCGCCGCTGACGAGAGCCACCCGGCTCGTGCTGTCCGACATGATCTCTCTCCTCAGACGCTTGCCGGGCGCAGGGCCGCGGCGGGGCGGAAGGCCATGACGATGCGGCCCACGGTCATGACCGTCTCGCCGGCCGAGCGGGTCTCGCCCTCGAACAGCAGGGTGTCGTCGACCTTGCGGTCGAGGCGCACCCGGTGCTCCAGGACCTCTCCGGGCAGCACCGGCCGGTGGAACTCGACGCCGGTCATGCCGCCGAAGAGCATCACCTGCCCGTCGAGGACGTCCGGGTTGGGGTCGTCCCAGGTGGCGAGGGCTCCCGCGGACTGGCACCAGGACTCCACGAGCAGCGTCGCCGGGTAGGCGAAGTCCTCGTCGGGGGTGTCCGCGCCGAACCGCTCGTACCAGGGCTCGTTGCAGGTGACCGCCTTGAGGGCGATCAGCCGCTCGCCGGGGACGACGTCGACGACGCGGTCCACCAGCAGCATCGGGAAGCGGTGCGGCAGCCGGGCTCGGATGTCGCGCTGGCCGATCATGCCGCCGCCTCCCGGCCGGTCGCGGGCAGGGCGTAGCGCAGCCGGACGGCGGCGGCGGGGCCGCGGCCGGTGGTCAGCTTGGCCCGGCACTGCCAGTCGCCGGCCGCGGTCGGCTTCCACTCCATGGCGATGTCCACCCGGTCCCCGGGGAAGACGGGCCCGGTGAAGCGGGTGGACTCCACGGCGGCGAGCGACGCGCCCTTGGCCTCGGCGGGCAGGGTGGCCTGGGCGCCCTGGCAGGCGCACTCCACCAGGCAGACCCCGGGGAAGATCGGGAAGCCCGGGTAGTGGCCGGGCAGCACGGTCTCGGTGTCGGCCACCGTGAAGCGGGCCGCGAGGCTCGGCCCGCCGTCGGCCGGCAGCACGTCGACCGCGCCGCGAAGTGGGCTCGCGGCGGGCATCAGGCGGCCTGCGCGGCGTCGAGCCTGCCGAGCAGGACGTCGTAGGCGCCCTGCAAGGTGGCGATCTGCTTGAGGTCGGACTCCGGCAGCTTGACGGCGTACTTCTTCTCCAGCACGACGACGATCTCCAGCGCCATCAGCGAGTCGACCTCCAGGTCGTCGACGAAGCGCGCGTGGTCGGTCACCTCGGCGATGTCGACGTCCAGCACCTGCGCCACGATGGCGCGCAGTTCTTCCTTCTCCAGCACGGGTTCGGGTCCTTTCGGGAGGGCGGGCTCAGCGCAGGCCGAGCAGGGCGCAGCCGACGGTGCCGGTGCGGTCCACGGAGGTGATGACGCCGATCCGGCCGGCCGTTTCGGCGGGACGGTCCTCGGCGTACGAGAGCAGGGCGGCGGCCTGGAAGGCGGCCGCGGCGGCGCCGGTGTCGCCGATCAGGCCGCTCGGCGTCAGGTCGGCGGGCCCGGGCTCGCCGAACACCTCCCGTACCGCGTCGGCTTCGCCGCGGCCCTCGCGGCCGGGGGCCCCGGACCGGGCGACGGCGGCGACCTGGCCGGGTTCGACGCCGGCCCGGCGCAGCGCCGAGCGCAGGCAGGAGACGAGGGCGGGGCGGGTGTCGCCGTCGAGGACGACGCCGAGTTCCACCGCGAGGAGTTCGGCGAGCACGGGCTGGCCGGGGTCCTCGGGGGTGTGCGGTTCGACGAGCAGCATGGCGCAGCCCTCGCCGAGCGCGGGGGCGTCCTCGGTGCCCGGGTCCGCGCTGTGGTGCTCCAGCCAGGCGCGGGCCTGGGAGAACTCCTCGGCGGCGCCGCACAGGACGGTGCGGGCCCGGCCCGCACCGAGCAGCCGACGCGAGTAGTTGAGGGCGTGCAGGCCGGCGGTGCGGCCGCCCGCGATGGTGGCGTTGGGGCCCTTGAGCTGGTACCAGATGGCGCTCTGGCCGGCCGCGCAGTTCATGACGGTGTTGGGGAACCGCGCCGGGTCGACGAAGAAGGGCTGCTCGCCGGTGAGGGAGTCGCGGGTGAAGTCCATCATGGACTGGGCGCTGCCCGTGGTGGTGCCGAGCGCGAACGCCGCGCCCTCGCCGGTGCCGACGGCGCGGTTGCGCTCGGCGTCGTCCAGGAGGGATCCGACGGCGGTGACCGCGAGGCCGGTGACCCGGTCCATCGAGCGGGTGCCCTTCTTGCCGAGCACCTCCCGGATGCCGAACGCGGGCACGACACAGCCCACGCCGTCCGGAACGGTGCCGTGCTCGGGGCCGAGTTCGGTGACGGTGGCGCGCCGTTCCCGCAGTCCCTCGGTGAACGCGGCCCTGCCGATGCCGTACGGCGACACGGCCGACCAAGCGGTGATCACCGGGCGTCCGGCGCCCGTGGTGAGGGTGGTCATGACCGTCACCTGTTCCTTTCCGTTGTCGGATGTACGTGACGAACGCGGCGCAGCGGCGCCGGGTTCAGAGGAAGAGGACCATCCGGTAGTCGGTCCACCGCTCGGCCGTCTCTCCCGGGCGGGTGAGTCCGATGCCCTCGATCAGCGGGTGGGCCGAGCCGAGGGCCTCGATGTCGGGTTCCTCCACCCAGACCCGGACGCCCACGCCGAGCAGGGTGCGCAGCCCCTCGCGGGGGTCGCTGAGGGTCTCCACCGTGCGGTTGCCGATGCGCAGGGCGGGCACGGGGCCCGCGTCCACGGCGTAGGACACGGCCGAGCCGCGCAGCAGGATGTCGAGGCCGCCGAGCTGCCGGTGCAGTTCGGTGGCCAGGTAGAGCTCGTCGAAGAACTGCTTCTCGAGCGCGCCGCGGTAGCCGCGCTCCACGATGGCCAGCACCCGGTCGTCCATCAGAGCACCCCCAGGTGCAGGGTCTTGTCGGCGGCCGCGACGTTGGCCGCGTATCCGGCCGGCGGCCGGAGCACCACCTGGGGCAGGTGCTCCGCCGCACCCCGGTCGTCGCTGCAGAACCGGCATCCGTACCAGTACAGCCGGTCCGGGTACGCGGCGAGCAGTTCCTCGGCCAGCGCGGCCGTGGAGGGGTAGTCCCGGTTCCAGTCCGCCATGTTGCGCGGCTTGTCGGGTCCGAGGACGCGCTGGGTGAGCAGGGTGGCGTAGCCGCACGTCCACACCTGTACGGTGGCGCCGCGCTCCAGAAGGGCCTGGGTCAGCCGCAGGGCGCTGGTGACCTGGTCCGACGCGTGGGGGGCACCCATCAGGGTGATGAGCACGTCAGTGTGCGGAATCTTCCTGGCCATCTAGTGCCACACCACCCGGACGGCCGGATCGAGGATCCAGCCCGCCACCACGTCCATGCCGACGACCGACAGTTCGGGGCGCAGGTCCGCCGTGTCGAGGCCGTGCTGGGCCAGCGAGAAACTGTCCGCGGCCAGCACCCCGCCCTCCTTCTGGAACCGGTCCAGGTCGCTGTCGCTGCCGGGGACGGCGAGCACGACCCCGTCCTGGACCAGGAAGAGGAGCGCCGACTGTCCGGTGAGCACCTGCGTGACGGCGTCGCGCCGGAAACCGGCGTCCCGCGTCACGCGGCCCTGGCTCTCGATGAGCAGCAGCCGGGGGGTGCCGCTGTCCCAGATCTCGCTCACGCCTGCGGCGCTCCGCTGATCGCGTCGACGACGCGCTGGTCGAAGTTGACCAGGCTCCAGTCGCGGCGGTTCTCGATGACGGCGTAGCCGTGGACGATCCGGCCGGTGGCGGTCTTGACGAGCTTGCCGTCGCGCAGCACGTAGAAGTCCATGCGCGAGGTGTAGGTGAAGTCCTTGAAGACCTCCTCGACGGTGTAGACCGTGTAGAGGTCCTCCTCCATCAGCGCCTCGTCGAGGATGCGGATGTCGGAGCGGGGCACGACCGGGATCCAGCGGCGGTCGTCGAGCAGCGTCTTGATGGAGATGCCGCGGTCGGCGACGAAGCGGTCCTTGCCCTCCTCCATCAGGCGCAGGTAGCCCGACATCTGGATGCGCTCGGTGAAGTGGCAGTACGGGTACGGGATGTTCCACTTCCAGGCGTACGCGTTCTGCCCGGCGGTCAGCGAGGCGAGGATCTCCTCCTCGGCCGGGGCGGCGCTGCCCGGCTCGCGCTCCAGGTCGTCGCCGAGGGTGGCGACGGCGAAGCGGGCGAGCTGCTCCGGGACCTCGCCGGCGGCCTCCAGGTAGGTGTCGACGCGCAGCGAGACGCGGACCTTGGAGGTGACGGCCTTGAGGGTCTCGCCGCCGCGCTCGAACCGGATGGTGACCTTGAAGCCGATGGTCCCGTCCTCGTCCTTCGTCCAGGGCACGACCTCCGCCTCGGCGACGTCGTCCATGTGGAAGGCGTGCAGGATGCGGGAGTCGATGGAGACCAGGTCCAGGCCCAGGCCGTGCTCCTCGTACAGGGCGCGGGCGGCGAGCCCGGACTGCCGGAAGTGGTCCAGGACGGCTTCCTCGACGAGGTAGTTGACGTGCTTGAAGCCGATCCAGGTGCAGATGTTGGACCCCTCGTAGCGGGGGCGCACCAGGGTGGTGGTGTTGGTGGTCAGCAGCGCCTTGACGGCGGTGTCCGTGACGAGGGTCATCGCTGGAGCTCCAGGGCGTTGGGAAGGGCCATCCCGCGCTGCGGGGCGGGGCCCAGGGTCGTGTGGACGAAGCCGCTCACCACGGCGGCGAAGTCGCCGGCCGCGTCGAGCATGGGGAAGTGCCCGCTGCCGGGCATGACGTGCGACACCGCGTCGGGGAGGGCCCCGGCGAGCGCCACGCCCTCCTCCGGGCGGGCGGCGAAGTCGCTCTCGCCGACGACCACCAGGGTGGGGACCGTGATCCGGCCCGTTTCCAGGGTGGGCGTGCGCAGGTACAGGTCGAAGAAGCGGAACCAGCCGTACGGGCCGACCCGGTCGCGGACCCGTTCGCCCATGGCCTGCTGGATGTCGGCCGGAACCCGGCCGCCCGAGTGGGCCCGGATCCCTTCCTCCATGATCAGGTGGAAGTCGTTGAGGTAGTAGCTGATGGTGTTCCAGTCGAACTGGTCGGCCCGGCCCCGGTAGAAGGGCGACACCAGGACCAGGGCCCGGATGCCGAACTGGCGCAGGGCGTCGACACCGCCGCGCATCTTCTGGTCGAGCAGGTCGAGCAGCACGTTGGCCGCCATGGAGTGGGCGACCACCACCTCGGCCCCGCCCGGCACCGCCTCCAGCGCCTTGGCGAGCCAGCCCCGCAGGTTGGGCTGCTCGTTCCACTCGGCGATGGTCTCGGTGCGCCACGGCAGCCGCGCCGTCCACAGCTGGTAGTTCTGCGGCAGCTCCGGGAGCGTGCGCTCCCAGACGGTGTCGTTGGCGGCGAGACCGTGCAGCAGCAGGACGCGCGGACCCGTGCCCTCGGTGCGCCGTTCGACGGCGACCGGACGCAGGTCGATGTGGGTGTTCATGAAGGGTTCCTCCCGGCCGCTCACGCCGCTTCGGGCGCGAACAGCAGCAGATCGGCGCGTGCGTCGTCGGTGGAGGTACCGGTCACGGCCTGTACGGGTCCGCGCTCGCCGGCGTCGAACCAGCCGACGGCGGCGGCGACCTGGAGCAGACCGGACGCCCCGGAGGCCGTGCCGAAGTGCGCGGGCAGCGCCCAGCGGCGCCCGCGCGGGCCCGGCTCGCCCGCGCCCCGGTGGTAGGGGCCGAGCACGGCCCGTACGGTCGCGGCGCGCTCGGCGGCCGCGGCCCGGGACTCGACCACGAGGGCCGCGCCGCCGTCGACCGCGCGGCCGCCGCCGAGCAGGCGGCGCACCACCTCGTTGTCGGGCTCGACGCCGAGCACCAGGACCCGCTCGGCCCGGCCCGCCGTGATGACGGTGGCCGCCCAGTGGACGGCGTCCAGGCCCGAGGTCTCGCCGTTGCAGACCATCAGGTTGGGGCCGCGCAGCCCGTAGCGGATGGCCGCCGAGGAGGCGATGACGTTGCTGGAGGCGTTGGGCAGGTCCATCGGGCTGGTCGCCGTGACGGTCTCCTCCCGGATGGTGTCCAGGGCCCGGGCGACGGTGTCCAGGTTGCCGAAGTTGGAGCTGGCGACCACGCCGACGCTCGCGGCGGGCACCGTGAGCCCGTCCTTCTCCTCGCCGAGCAGGCCTGCGTCGCGCAGCGCGGCGGCGGTCAGCGCGTAGCCGAGCTGGGTGGCCCGGTCCTTGTAGCGCAGGCCCTTCTTCCCGACGTGGGCGGCCGGGTCGACGGGTGCGCCGCCCTCGGCCGGTCCGTCGGCCAGGGCCCGCGCGCTGTCGGTGCCGGGCAGCAGTACGGCGGCTCCGGTGACGACCACGCTGGTGTCGGTGCTCCGGGCGGTCTGTGTCGTCATCGGGATCCCTCCACCATGGCAACGGCGTTGATGCCGCCGAATCCGAAGGCATTGAGCTGCGCCACCTTCAGCGGCCGGCCGGTCGCGGCCTGCCCCGTGACGAAGCGGAACGGCGCGGCCTCCTCGACCGGTTCGTCCAGGCCCACGGTCGGCGGCACCCGCCCTTCGTTCAGGGCCTGTACGCCCATGATCAGGTTGATCAGGCCGGACGCACCGGAGGTGTGCCCGGTCATGGACTTGACGGCCGTCATCAGCGGGCCGGAGGCGTCCTCGCCGAGCACGTCGGCCAGCGCTGCGGCCTCCGCCTCGTCGTTGAGCAGGGTGCCGGTGCCGTGCAGCATCACCAGGTCGATGTCGGACGGCTTGACGCCGGCCATCCGGTGGGCGGCGCGCATGGCCTCGGCTATGCCCTGCGGAGAGGGCGCGGTGACGTGGAAGGCGTCGCAGTTGACGGCGACGCCGCGCAGCCGGCCGTGGACCTGGGGCGCGCCGTCGTCGCTGCGGCGCAGCACGATCGCGGCCGCGCCGTCGCCCATCAGGACGCCCGTACGGTTGCGGTCGAAGGGGCGCACCCGGTCGGGCGGCGTCGGGTGGACGCGCTCCAGCAGCCCGTACATGGACTCGGTCAGCACGTCGACACCGGCGACGATGACGGTGTCGGGCGCGTCCTCGCCCTCCTGGCTCAGCAGGTCGGAGCCGAGGGCGAGCGCGTACAGCGAGGCCGAGCAGGCGTTGGAGAAGGTGTGCGTGACATCGGCGTTGAAGCGCTCGCGCAGGCCGGTGCCGAAGTGCAGCCCGGAGTCGGCGAACGGGGAACCGTCGCGCCACCACAGCTCGAAGGAGCGCAGTTCGCGCAGGCCGGTGCCGACCAGGATGGGGATCCCGCTGAGGTCCTCGCCGAGCCCGGCGTCGGCGGCGGCCTGGGCGATCGCCTCGTGCAGCAGGCGGCTGGCGCGGGCCGGGACGTCCTCGCCGACGGCTGGTCGGTCGTCGACCTCGTAGGCGTGCTGGGCACGGAACCGGGTGCGGTCGAAGCCGCGCAGCTCGGCGCGTCCGCTGACGCCCCGGCACAGGTTCTCGAAGAGTTCACCGACACCGGAGCCGGTGGCGGCGACGACGCCCATCCCGATGATGGGACGGCTCATCATGACGCCTCCTTGATCGCGTCGTACCGGCCGAGCAGGACCGCCGCGTTGTTGCCTCCGAAGGCGAGACCGTTGTTCTGGACGATCCGCAGGTCGGCCTCGACGGCCTGGTTCGGCACGCAGTCGACATCGCACTCGGGGTCGGTGGTGACATGGTTGATGGTGGGGGGGATGAAGCGGTTCTGGATGGCCAGGGCGCAGCCGATCGCGCCGAGGGCGCTGGCGGCGCCCATGCTGTGGCCGAGCATCGACTTCATGGAGACGGTGCGGGGAGGCGTGTCTCCGAAGACCTGGCGGATGGCGCCCGCCTCGGTGATGTCGTTGGCCTTGGTGCCCGTGCCGTGCGCCGAGATGAGGTCCACCTCGTGCGGTTTCACGCCCGCGTTGTCCAGGGCGAGCCGCATCAGTTCGGCGACGCTGTCGCGGTCGGGCGCGACCTGGTGGTGGGCGTCGCAGTTGAGCCCGTAGCCGAGGACCTCGGCGTAGATGGTGGCGCCGCGTTCCAGGGCGGAGTCCAGGCGCTCCAGGACCAGTACGCCCGCGCCCTCTCCGGTGAGGATGCCCTTGCGGTCGATGTCGAAGGGCTGGCACCGGTCGGGGGCGATGGTGCCCAGCCGGTAGAAGCCCGTGAAGGTCTTGCGGCACATCGCGTCCGCGCCGCCGCAGAAGGCGAACTCGGCCTCGCCCGAGCTGACGGCGTCGAAGCCGTAGCCGATGGCGTAGTTGCCCGCCGAGCAGGCGGTCGGGATGGTGAGCGCCTCCACGTCGGTCAGGCCCAGTTCCTGGGCGATGGCGACCGACAGCCGCCCGGCCGGCACGCGCCGGGCGGCCGTGGGGTCGAAGGTGCCCACTCCTTCGGCGAGCTCCCCCGCGACCAGCTGGTCGAGGTCGTAGCTCTCGCCGTCCGTGGTGCCGATGGAGATCAGCCCGCGCCGGGTGCGCAGCTGCGTCAGATCGAGTCCCGAGTCCTCCAGGGCCATCCGGGCGGCCGCCGCCGAGAACTGCGCGGCCCTGCCGAGCTGTTCCACGTCAAGCGTGCTGATCCAGTCCCGCGGGTCGAAATCCGTGATCTCGCACCCGTTCGCGTGGGCGAAGCCCTCTGTGTCGAACACGGTGATGGGCCGGGCACCGCTACGGCCCTCGCGGAGTCCCTGGAGGAACTCCTTCGCGCCGAGTCCTATGCTGGACACCACTCCCAGTCCGGTGAGAACCACCCGGTGCCGCTCCGGCCGGATCCGGCCGGTGCCGCGCTCTGCCGCCGTCATGGCAACCTCCCAACCGCCGCAGCGGGATCGACTACCAGTTGGCCGGCTCCGAAACGACCTCGTAGACGCCCTTGAGGTTCACCATGCGGGGCAGCTCGCTCTGGTTGATGACGATGCCGAACTCCTTCTCCAGGGCGGCCAGGATCTCGATGGCGCGGAGCGAGTCGGCGTCGTGGTCCTCCTTGAAAAGGCTGACCTCGGTGACCTCGTCCTCCTCGATCTCGAGAATGTCGCAGACGATTTCCTTGATGGTTTCGAGACGCTCATCGCGCGTAGCAGTCGTCACGCTTTTTCTCCTTCTCGGATGTGCCTGCGCATTCGCGCGGCACAGTTACTCGCACTGGAATGGTGCGGTGGCGGGTTCTTTTCTCACAACGACGGGTGCAACAACCTGCCATCGCCGCCGCTGAATTCAGGATCCGGCGTATTCCGCCGGGTGGAGCTCCCCCGGAACCCGCAGCAACGCCTCGGCGAGGGAGGCGGCCGCGTCCGCCGCCGAGGAGCCCAGCAGCCGGTCGGGAGTCGTGGGCATGCGGGCCGCCCGGCCGGTCAGCACGAGGGCCGCGGCCGACGGCCCGGCCCCGGAGCGGACGGGCACGGCGTAGGAGATGGCGCCGGGCGCCATGGGGTCGGGTCCGTACGCCCAGCCCCGGCGCCGTACGCCGGAAAGGTGCACGGCGGAGAAGCGGGCGCGCAGCAGCGCCTTGTACAGCTCCTCGGGCTCCTCCCATGCGTACAGCACCTGCGCGGCGGGCCCGGCGGAGGCCGGGCGGGCGGCGCCGGCGGGAGCCGCGTCGGCCACCGCCGCGCCGTCCACGGAGGAGGCGACGCAGACCTGCAGGCCGCCGCGCCGGCGGTAGAGCCGGGCGTCCAGTCCGGTGTCGGCGTGCAGTTCGGCCAGCACCGGGCCGGCGGCCGCCGCGAGGCGGTCGTGGCGGGCCTCGACGGCGAGCGTGCCGAGCCGCGGGCCGAGCACGAAGCGGCCCCTCAGATCACGGGTGAGCAGGCCGAGCCGGTCCATGGCGATCGCGATCCGGTAGGTGGTGGGGCGCGAGAGACCGCTGTGCGCGACCAGCTCGACCAGGGTGGCCGGCCCCTTCTCCACGATCTCCAGCAGGACGGACGCCTTGTCCAGCACGCCCACCCCGCACATCGGCCTGGGCCTTGCCGCGGTGCTCACCGCTGCGCCACCAGCCGTGCGCGGATGTCCCCGATGAGCGCCGCCCGCTGGTCCACCAGGTAGAAGTGGCCGCCGGGCAGCACCTTGAGCTCGAATCCGCGCGGGGCGAGTCCGGACCACGCGGCGACTTCGTGGGGCGCGACGTCCGGGTCGCCGTCGCCGACGTAGCCGACGACCGGGCAGGGCAGGGCGGTGCCGGGCCGCGCGGTGTAGCGGGCGACGGCGGTGAAGTCGCCGCGGATCGCGGGCAGCACCAGCTCGCGCAGGGCCGGGTCGTCGAGGAGGGCGGAGTCGGTGCCGCCCATCCGCCTGATCTCGGCGACGAGCTCGTCGTCGGTGCCGAAGGCGGCGGTGCGCGGGGTGAGCAGGTGCGGGGCCTTGCGGCAGGAGACCATGAGCAGGGCGGGCGCGGCCTCGTACCGCTCCGCGAGGCGCAGGGTGATCTCGTACCCGAGGGTGGCGCCCATGCTGTGGCCGAAGATCGCCAGCGGGGCGTCCAGGTAGGGCGGGAGTTCGTCGGCGATGGCGGCGGCGAGCCGCTCCAGCTCCGTCCAGGGTTCCTCGGCGATGCGCTCCTGACGGCCTGGGTAGCGTACGGCGAGCACCTCGACGTCGTCGCCGAAGGCGTGTCCCCAGTCGTGGTAGAAGCTGGCGGAGCCGCCGGCGTGCGGCAGGCAGAGCAGCCGCATCCGGGGCGCGGCCCCGGTGGCGAATCTGCGCAGCCATCTGCTCTCGGTGCCAAGTGGCATGGTGCGTGGTCTCCTTGTGGGCGTGGCGGGCGGTGGTCAGGCCGCGGCGGCCGGGCTGTCCAGGGACACCACCTCGGTGCCCGGGGCGATCCGGCGGATCAGCCCGGCCAGGGTGCGTCCGGGGCCGAGCTCGACCAGGCGGCGGCAGCCGAGCGGGCCGACGAGGGTGCGCACGCTGGGCTCCCACAGCACCGGCGAGGTGAGCTGGCGGGTGGCGAGGCCGGGCCAGTCGGCCCCGCCGCCGTACGCCTCGGCGTCGGCGTTGGCCACGACCGGCAGGTGCGCGGGGGCGAACGGGGTGTGTTCAAGGGCGGTCCGCAGGCTGTCGGCCGCCGCGGCCATGTAGGGGCTGTGGAAGGCGCCGCCCACCGTGAGGCGGATCATCTTGGCGCCGATCGAGGGGGCTTCGGCCTCGATGCGGTCGATGCCCTCGGCGGATCCGGAGACCACCGTCTGGCCGGGCGCGTTGACGTTGGCGACCCATACGTCGGGGCCCTCGGCGCGGACGCGGTGCGGCGACCTCGTCGAGCGGGGCGGCGACCAGGACGCCCATGGTGCCCGGCCGCTCCTCGGCGGCGTGCCGCATGGCCCGGCCGCGGACGGCGACCAGCGCGGCCGCGGCCCCGACGGTCAGCGCGCCGGCGGCGGTCAGGGCCGCGTACTCCCCGAGGCTGTGGCCGGCGCAGGCGGCCGCCGGGCCGCCGAGCGCGTCCCGGCGGACCGCCTCGGCGTGGGCGACGACGGCGACGGTGAACACGGCGAGCTGGGCCAGGTCGGTGCGCCGCAGCCGGGCGTCGGACGTGTGCAGCAGCAGGCGCGGGAGGTCTTCCCCGGTGACGTCGGATATCTCCTCGGTGATTTTCCACGAAGGGGTGTCCCGCCAGGGCTCGCCCATTCCCTCCCGCTGCGTTCCCTGCCCTGGAAACACCAGACCGGTCTGCCTCTGATCCATGGATCCGCCTTCCGCACCGAATTCACCGGGCGCCCGGGGATCCGCCGTCGCGCGTTTCCCGCGACGTACGGATCCCCGCGCGCCGGTGGCATGCAGGTCGGGGGTGTCTCCATGCCACCGGGAAGGAGTTCGAGAGCTCGCCGGAGCCCGAATCCCTTTCCTGGCGCCATACAACGGGGGGCACCCGGCGGGCGGCAACAGGGGTTTCAGGAAGCTGCCAGCGGACCTCGCGCGGGCGGCGCCACGGCAGGAGACGGCACGGAAGGTGACTGCATGTCAGGTGACGGTACGGCCCCGGGAAGGGGTCAGGCCCGGGGGCCGGCGCCGGGCGGCCCCGCCGCTGGCAGGAGTCCGAGCTCGGCGGCCCGCACTCCCGCCTGGAAGCGGGACTGGGCGCCGAGCAGCGCCATGATCTCCGCGACATGGCGCCGGTAGGTGCGCACCGAGACGGTGAGCTCCCGGGCGGCCACCTCGTCGGTGACGCCCGCCCGCAGCGCGCCCAGGATCTGCCGGGCCAGCGCGGCCCGGTCGCGGTCGCCGAAGACGATCCGCTCTCCGGCCGGCACGGCGTTGCGCCAGATGCTCTCGTAGAGGGTGCCGAGGGTGTTCAGGATCTCGGGCGCCCTGATCATCGACGCCCGTACGCCGGCCGCCGACTCGGCCATCACCAGGGCCGCGGTGCCGTCGACCAGCAGCGCCTGGAGCGGCGGGACCCGGGCCACCCGGATCGCCACCGGCCGCTCGAGCGCGAGCTGTTCGCGCACGAAGTCCTCGTCGATCATGGCCGGGCTGGTCAGCAGCCGGACCGACACCCCTTCGCCCGCGGTGTAGATCAGGCGCCGTTCGGCCTGCTCCCGGCGCGGCGACTCCTCGTCCGCTCCCGGGAGCCGGGAGTCCACGATGTCGATGCTCCGCACGGCATCCCGGATGATGTCCCCCGCGGCCCGCAGTACCGGCCCGTAACCGCCGTCGACCGTGGTGATCTGCTGGGCCCGCAGACTGCGGTCCCGGTGGATCGCCACAGTCGACTCGATCAGGGCCCGTACTTCCAGGAGCGCTTGTTCCAGTTCGTCCTCAGCCCCGTTGGGCATGTCTCGCTCACCATTCCCCGTTGGTGTTCATATCGCCCTGCGGCCCGCCGCAGCGGGCCGCAGTCTTCCCCGTGTCGCTGCCCGGCTACTCCGTCAGCAGTCTCAGTTCCACTGCCCGCACTCCGGCCTGGAAGCGGGAGGTGGCGCCCAGTTCGCGCATGATCTCGGCGACATGGCGCCGGTAGGTGCGCAGCGACACGTTGAGCTCGCGGGAGGCGGCTTCGTCGGTCTGGCCGTCGCGCAGCCGCTCCAGGATCCGGCGGGTGAGGTCGCTGCGCAGCTTGGGGCTGAGCGCCAGGTGGTCTTCGAGCCTGCGGCTGCGGGACCAGGCACCGGCGAAGAGCAGTTCGAGGGCGCGTACCGCCGCGGGGTCGTGGACCAGGGTCGCCTGGCCCGTTGCGTTGCCGGCGGCCGCCCGCACCAGCGCCGCCGCTCCGTCGACCACCACGATGTCGCGCAGGTCGGCTCCGGACACCCGGACCTCTAACTGTCCGGCGCAGTCCCGGGTGAGCGCGGCGAGCGACTCGTCCGCGACGTCGGGCGCGCACAGCAGGCGTACCGCCAGGCCCGGTTCGAGTGTGGTCAGCGCCTTGCGGGCGATCCGGTGGAAGGCGTCTGCGCTGGTGACCGCGACGCAGACCGCGTGGCGGGCGCCGCGGACGAGTTCCTCGACCGCTTCCGCGACCACGGCCACGTCCGTGTGCGGGGCCGCGGGGCCCTTGGCCGGGCGCCTCCGGTTGAGGGAGACGGTGGACTCGATCAGGGCCCGGGCCTGGAGCAGGGTCTGTTCCACATGCGCGGCGTGGTCCGTCGGCGGCGTCTCGTCCAGTTCTTTCACCACTTCTTTCGCCCAAACGACCCGATCACGGCACCGATCACCGACTTCCCCCTTGACTCACCATGATCTGCCGCCGCCGAACCCCAAGTTTCAACTATTTAGTCGAGAAATCTCAGGCGTCTTTCGAGCAGCGCGCAGGACCCGACCCTAGTTCGCCGGTTCGGAACCGGTCAACAAGATCCCCGGCGAAACATCAGACAGTCCCGGCATATGTCAACCCCTCATTTATTCCGCCCCCCGGGAGGGAATTATCCAGCGCGCTGGCAACAAGCTGCCCCCGTGACCCGGAAGGAAATCCGCCCCTTCCGCTTCCACTACCGGACGCGATTTCGCCATCACCGTCCGTGGCGACGGTGTCCGGTTGCGGCCAACTGTGCGCAGCGCGAGGCGGCCTCAAGTGGCCTTCGAGCCTACTGTGAAGCCCGTGACAACAAGCCACACGGGGATGATCGAATTCACCGACACGCCGCTCTTCGAATCCACCGACGCGGTGGTGTGGTGGTGGCCGGTACCTGCCGGGCAGTACCGGACGACCGACTTGGAACTACTTGACGGCAGCGAGTTGACACGAGTTCACAAGATGAAATCCGAGCGGGCGCGAGCTGAGTTCATCACCTGTCGCGCAGCCGTACGCCGGGCGCTTTCCGATGTGTTTCGGCCATCCGCCGCTGAGATAGTGCTGGGCCGGACCCCCTGTCCGGGATGCGGCAGCGAGGAACACGGACCGCCCGCCGTGCTGCACCCGGCGACGTCCGCGCGGATCAGCATCGCGCACACCCAGGGCCTGGGCATGCTGGCCCTCTCCCCCTTCCGGGTGGGCATCGACGTCGAGCGGGTCCGCGCACTGGACGTCGCCGAGGTCGAGGCCCCAGTCCTCACGGCGGCCGAGCGCCTGGCCGTACGCGCGCTGCCCGAAGGGCCGTCGCGCACCGCGGCCTTCCTGCGCTGCTGGACCCGCAAGGAAGCCGTGTGCAAGGCCCTCGGGATCGGCATCACCACCGATCTGACCGCGCTGGAGAGTCACGGCTGGACCCCTGGGCCCGCGCACACCACCACGACGGCCCTCGACTCCGTGCGCACCTGGCGGATGGCGGACGTACCGGTTCCGGAGGGCTGGACGGCCTCGCTCGCGCTGCCCGCGGGCGCCGACCGGCCTCCGTCGGTACGCCGGCTCGGCTAGATCCTGTCCGGCACACCGGCGGCGGCGCTGCCGCCCGGCCGCTCACGCAGTCCCCGTCACCGGACCACGTCCCGTGCCACCGGAGCAGTCCCTTCCCCCCACCCTTTCCAGGCGTCGCCGAGGCCCGGCCGCGGCACGCCCTTCGAGGCAGGAGACACACGACCGTGAACGCCCTGCAGAGCCCAACCAGCCCCACCGGCCCGTCCCACGCGACGAGCCCGACGAGCCTGACCGACCTGCTGCTCACCGCCGCCGCCCGCCACCCCGGCTCGGGTCTGCGCCACTGCACCGGCACGGCGGACGCCGGGTTCACCGACCAGAGCTACCCCGAACTGCTGGACCGCGCCCGCCGGATCCTGACCGGGCTGCGCGCCCGGGGCCTGCGCCCACAGGACAGGATCGTACTGGTCCTGGAACGCTCCGAAGAGTTCCTGACCACATTCTGGGCAGCCGTACTCGGCGGCTTCATCCCGTGCCCAGTGGCGCCGCCGGGCGGCGACCCGCAGGACTGGGCAGGCCGGCTCGGCCATGTCGACGCGCTCCTCGGAAAGCCGCTGACGGTCACCGGCTCCGCCCTCGCCGGGCACCTGCGCGAGGCCGGCGGCCTGCGGGTGGCCGCGCTCGATGAGCTGTACGGGGAGCCCGCCGCCGACCTGCACCACGCGGCCCCCGAGGACACCGCCCTCCTGATGCTGACCTCGGGATCGACCGGCAGTTCCAAGGCGGTGATGCTCACTCACGGCAACCTGATCGCGTCCATGGCCGCCAAGAACGGGCACCACCGGCTCGGCCCGGACGACACCACGCTGAACTGGGTCTCCTTCGACCACGTGGCCGCGCTCCTGGAATGCCACCTGCTGCCGCTGTACACCGGAAGCCGGCAACTGCACGCCCCCGCCCCCGTGGTGCTCGCCGATCCGCTGGAGTTCCTGCGGCTGGTCTCCCGGCACGGCGTGACCATGACCTTCACGCCCAACTTCCTGCTGGGCCTGATCAACACGGCCGCCGACCGGCTCACCGCCTCCGGGGAACCGCTCGGCCTCGGCCGGCTGCGGCAGATCATCAGCGGCGGTGAGGCGGTGGTCGTCGCCACCGGGGAAACGTTTCTGGACCAGTTCGCGCCGTACGGTCTCGCCCGGGACGTGCTGTGGCCGGCGTTCGGCATGACGGAGACCTGCGCGGGCAGTGTCTACTCCCGCAAGGCCTTCCCCGAAGCCGACCGCGGCGCGGAGTTCGCGAACCTGGGCACCGCCGTCACGGGCCTGGGCATGCGCGTCGCGGACGGGGAGGGCCGGCCGCTGCCCGAGGGTGAGGAGGGCGAGGTCCAGTTCACCGGTCCCATGGTCACCCCCGGCTACTACGGCGACCCGGGGGCCACCGCGGCCGCCTTCACCGCCGACGGCTGGTTCCGCAGCGGCGACCTGGGCCGCATCGACGGGGGGCGCCTGAGCCTGTCCGGCAGGACCAAGGACAGTGTCATCGTCAACGGCGTCAACTACTTCAGCCACGACATCGAGGCCGCCCTCGAACAGCTCGACGATGTCTCCCGCTCCTACGTCGCGGCCTTCCCCACCCGGCCGGCCGGCAGCGACACCGAGCAGCTCGTCATCGCCTTCCGTCCCGATCTGCCCGACGGGGACGAGGCCGGCCTGCACCGGGTGCTCGCCGCCGTCCGCAGCACCGTGGTGATGCGGTGGGGCTTCCGCCCCGCCCTGGTCCTGCCGCTGGCCGGCGAGGACTTCCCCAAGACCAGCCTCGGCAAGATCCAGCGCTCGCTCATGCGCGCCCGCCTGGAAGCGGGTGACTACGAGGCCCCGCGGCGGGCCGTGGCCGACCTGACCCTGCGCATGCTCGGCGGCTACAGCGCGCCCGAGGGCGCCACGGAGCAGGTGATCGCGGAGATCTTCGGCGAGATGTTCGACGCCGACCCGGCCACCGTCAGCGCCACGGCGAGCTTCTTCGACCTCGGCGGCACCTCGCTCGACATCCTGCGGCTGCGCGCCAAGGTGGCGCAGCGGCTCGGTGTCACCGGCCTGGAGGTCATCACCGTACTGACCGCGCCGACGGTACGCGCGCTGGCGGCCCGGCTCGCCGCGCGCACCGCGCCCGCCGACCGCCCGTACGACCCGCTGGTGCCCATGCAGACCAGCGGTGCCAAGACCCCCCTGTTCTGCGTGCACCCCGGAGTCGGCGAGGTCCTCGTCTTCGTCAACCTCGCCCGGTACTTCACGGGCGACCGGCCGTTCTACGCCCTGCGCGCCCGCGGCTTCAACCAGGGGGAGAAGCCCTTCGTCTCCTTCGAGCAGATGGTCGACGCCTACGTGGACGCCATCCGGGCCCGGCAGCCGCACGGGCCGTACGCGGTGGCCGGCTACTCGTACGGCGGCGCCGTGGCCTTCGAGATCGCCAAGATCCTCGAATCCCAGGGCGAGCGCGTCGACTTCGTGGGCAGCTTCAACCTGCCGCCGCACATCAAGTACCGGATGGACGAGCTGGACTTCGTGGACACCGCGGTCAATCTGGCGTTCTTCCTGGAGCTGATCGACAAGAAGCAGTCCGCCGAGCTGCCAGACGCCCTGCGCCACCTGTCCCGCGAGGCCCAGGTGGCCCGTCTGATCGGGCTGGCTCCTGCGGACCGGATCGCCGAACTCGACCTGGACGAAGACAAGTTCGGCGCGTGGGCGGACGTGGCCAACACGCTGACCGATCTGGGGCGAGACTACGAGCCGAGCGGCCGGGTGCGGTCGATGAGCGTCTTCCACGCGATACCGCTGCGCGGCACGAGGCGGGACTGGCTCGACAACGAGCTGCGCCGCTGGGACGAGCACACCGACGGCCCCAACCGGTACCTGGAGGTACCGGGCGAGCACTACACCCTGATGAGCCCGCGCCACGTGGCGGCCTTCCAGGCGATTCTGCGGCGGGAACTCGACCGCTCGCTGGCCGAGGCCGACGCGATCGCGGCCCGACGGTAGGAAGAGAACCAATGACGGGGGACGACACCATGAAGGGCAAGAAGATCCTGATCACCGGCGGCACCGGGCAGGTCGCCCGGCCGGTCGCCGAGGCGCTCGCCGAGCACAACGAGGTCTGGTGCATCGGCCGGTTCGGCGCGCCGGGCGTGGAGCGCGAGCTGAACGACCGGGGCATCACCACCCGGCAGTGGGACATGGCCGACCACTCGGAGGAAGCCCTCAAGGGCGTTCCCGAGGACTTCACCCACGTACTGCACAGCGCCGTGCACCGCGGCGAGGACGGCGACTTCAACGCCACGGCCGAGATGAACGCGGTGGCCACCGGCCGCCTGATGGTCCACTCCCGCACCGCCGAGGCGTTCCTGTTCGTCTCGACGGGCGCCCTGTACGCGCGCCGGACCCTGGATCACGCGTACACCGAGGACGACCCGGTCGACGCCTCCGCGGCGTGGCTGCCCGCCTACCCGATGGGCAAGCTCGCCACCGAGGGCGCGGTGCGCGCCTTCGCCCGGGTGCTGGGCCTGCCCACCACCATCGCGCGCCTCAACATCGCGTACGGGCCGGGGAGCTACGGCGGCGTCCCGATGCTCTACTTCGAGCGGATGCTGGCCGGCCATCCGATCGCCGTGCCGCTGGAGGGCCAGAACTGGTGCTCCCTCCTGCACACCGACGATCTGGTGGCGCAGGTCCCGCCGCTGTGGCGGGCCGCGTCGGTCCCGTCGACGCTGGTCAACTGGGGCGGCGACCAGTCGGTCGGCGTCAGCGACTGCATCCGCCACATCGAGGCGCTGACGGGCGTCCGGGCCGTGCTCGTACCGAGCGAGGTCACCCGGGAGACCTACCGGTTCGACCCCGCGCTGCGCCGCCGGCTGACCGGCCCGTGCCGTGTCGACTGGCGGGACGGCATCGAGCGCACCCTGCGGGCCCTGTATCCGCAGCACATGGGGCACCGAGAAGGGACGAGGACGGCGTGAAGACCGGTATCGACGGCAATCTGGCCCTGGTCCGGCGCGCCTACCGCGCCTTCCACGACCGCGATGTGGCGGGCCTGCTCGACACCTTGGACCCGCAGGTGGAGTGGGTGCACCCCGACGGCATGGCCGTCTACGGCCTCGGCGGCACCAAGCACGGCCACGCGGGCGTCCGGGAGTTCCTGTCGCGGGTACCGTCCGTCCTGGGCGGGATGCGCCTGGAGCCGCAGGAGTTCGTGGCGGCCGACGACCGGATCGTGGTGTTCGGCGTCCGGCAGGTGACCTCGGTCCGCGGGACGACACGGACCCTGCCCTTCATCCACTCCTGGACCCTGCGGGACGGGATGGCCGTACGGATGGAGGACGTCTTCGACACGGTGGCCTTCCAGCAGCTGATCGAGAGCTGATCCGCGTCGGCCCCCCTGCCAGGGGGGCCGACGGCTTCAGGCGAGGCACCGCGGACGGCGGCCGTGGTAGACGGCCATCTCCTCGAACAGGGCGCCGATGTCGAGCGGGACCCCTTCGGGCAGCCCCTGCTCCTCCGCGTACCCGCGGTGCAGGTTGGGGAGCAGGCGCTCGGTGTCCAGCAGTCCGGCGTACGGGCCCAGGTCGGTGGCGCGCGCCAGCTCGATCGGGCTCGCACCGGCGGCGACGCCCTCCTTGGCCAGCCCCTGGATCCAGCGCAGGTACGCCTCGTTGGCGTCGAGGATCTCGGGGCCGCCGACCGGGCCGTGGCCGGGGACGAGCGTGGTGGCGCCGAGGGCGCGCAGCCGGTCCAGGGCGCGCAGGGAGCCCGCGACCGAACCCATGACGCAGAAGGGCATGACGCCGTTCATCGCGAGGTCGCCGGTGAACAGCACGCCCTGGTCGGGCAGCCAGACGACGGTGTCGTCGATGGAGTGCGCGGCCGGGCCGATGTGGACGATCTCGGCACGGATCGGGCCGACGTGGAGCGTCATGCGGTCCTGGAAGGTCAGTTCCGGCGGGGTGATCTCGATGTCGCCCCAGCAGACGTCCGGCCACAGGCCGGCCATGTGCAGCCCCGCCGTCCCGACCATGGCGCGGGTCCGCTCGTGGCCGACGGTCAGTGCCTCGGGGAAGACGAAGTTGCCGTAGGTGTGGTCGCCGTGGAAGTGGGTGTTGACCACGGCGTGCGGCGCCCGCGGCGCCAGCCGCAGGGCGGCCCGGCGCAGTGTACGGGCCCGGGCCTCGGTGGCGGCGGTGTCGATCAGTACGCTCCGGGCCCCGTCGGTGAGGATGCCCGCGTTGTTCAGGCACCAGCCGCCGTCGGGCTGCACGTACGCGTGGACGCCTTCGGCCACCTCGGTGACATGCACGGGATACCCCTTTCAGGTGTCAGGCGGGAAGGTACGGGCGCACCCGGCGGGCGGTGGCGGCCACGGCGGCGCCGACGGCGAGCACGGCGCTGCCCATCAGCAGGAAGTAGACGGACAGCGGGAGTACCGCGGTCAGCCGGAAGAGCTGGCCGCCGAGCACCACGCCGACCGCGGCGAACATGCCGTTGAGGGCGAGGAAGCGGCTGGTGAAGCCGGGCGGGGCGACGGCCGCGGCGAGCGCGAGTCCGGCCGGGGCGAGGACGATCTCGCCGAAGGAGTAGAGCAGGTAGACGCCGATCAGCCAGGCCGCGGAGACCGTTCCGTCCTGGGCCAGCAGGGCGGCCGCCGCCATGACGACGAAGCTGAGGCCGGCCGCGCCCAGCGCCGCGGCGAACTTCGTGGTCACCGGCCCGCGCAGCCGCGTCACGAACGGGGCCATCAGCAGTACGAACAGCGGGTGGACCGACTGGAACCAGCTGGCGGGAACGTCGAAGCCGAGGACGGCGCGGTCGGTGTGGCGCTCCGCGAAGAGGGCGAGCACCGAACCGCTCTGCGCGAAGATCATCCAGAAGGCGGCGGAGGCCCCCATCACCCCGGTGAACGCCGAGAGCCGCTTGCCGTCGACGGGGGTCCGACGGCGCAGCGTGCGCAGGTAGAGGAACGGCAGGGACAGGGTGGACAGGCCCAGCAGCGCCAGCACGGCGGTCAGCGGCAGCGCGCCGGCGGCGACCGCGGTCACGGCGGCCGCGGCGACGGCCAGGCCGACGGCCGCGCGCCGCAGGGCCGTACGGGCCTCCTCGCGCGAGACGGGGCGCACCGGGGAGCGGCCGACGTCGTCGAAGGCCCGCAGCCCGATGCCGAACTGGGCCAGGCCCGCCGCCATGCCGAAGGCGGCCGCGGCGAATCCGAGGTGCCAGGCGACCTTCTCGGCGAGCAGTCCGGTGACGACGGGGGCGAGCAGCGCGGAGACCTGGATGCACATGTAGAAGCGGGAGAAGGCCGCTTCGCGCTTCTCGGCGCCGCTGACGGCGGCGACCATCGCGGCGAGCGAGGGCTTGGCCAGGCCCGTACCGGCGACGATGAGGGCGAGTCCGGCGTACAGCGCGGGTGCGCTGGTGATGGACAGGACGGCGTGCCCGGTGGCGATGAGGGCGCCGCCCAGGAGCACGGCCCGGCGGGCGCCGAGCACCCGGTCGGCCAGCCAGCCGCCGGGCAGTCCGGCCATGAAGTTCAGGGACATGTACGCGGCGAAGACCGCGGTGGCGGTCTGCGAGGCCATGCCCAGGCCGCCGTCGGCGGGGGCGGCGGTGAGGTAGAGGACCAGGATCGCGGCCATCCCGAAGAAGCTGAACCGCTCCCACAGGTCGACGCCGAGCAGCGTGACGAACGCCCGCCGCGCCCTCGGCCCCGGCAGGGCGCCGCCTTGCGCGGCCATGGGCGGCACGTAGATCCGCTCGGCGGTCGGGGCGCCGCTGAGGTCGTGCGACCGGGTCGGGCTTGCCACGGCAGTCTCCTTCGGGCGGCTCGGGCGCTGGCTCCCCATCCTGCGGAGCCGCACTCGGCGGCGGGTCGCGCCGCCCTGGAGACCCGGTCCAGACTGAGCCCGCCGCGCCCGCGCCCCCTAACCTGTCGGTGTCGAGCTGCAAGGAGAGGGGCAAGGCCGTGTCACGTGACGCTAGCCCGGAGCCACCCGCCACCTCGGTGGCGTTCGGCCAGAGAGTCAAGATCCTCCGCACGCGCCGCGGGCTCACCCGCGAGCAGTTCGGCGGCCTCCTCGGCAAGTCGGGCTCGTGGACCAGGGCGATCGAGGAAGGACGGCTCAAGACGCCTGGTCTGGAGACGGTTCTGAGGATGGCCGACCTCCTGCACGTCCGGGACCTCTCCGACCTCACAGGAGATCAATCGGTACGCGTCGCGCTCTTCACCGGACCTGGGCATGCCCGCCTGGCCGCTGTGAAGGCCTCGGTGGACGCGCTGGCCCTTGCTCCGGCCCGCGCGGCGCCGCCCACAGCCCACTTGCGGGCACGCCTCGACCAGGCATGGGCGGCCCGTCACTGCGCGCCCGACCACCGGACGGTGATCGGCGACCTGCTTCCGGACCTGATCCGGGACGCGCAGCTCGCGGTACGGCAAGCGGACACGGGGGCCGACCGACGGGCCGCGCAGGCCCTGCTCGGCGAAGTGTTCGCGCTCACCCAGTTCTTCGTCGCCTACCAGCCGGATGCCCCGCTGCTCTGGCGCGTGGCCGATCGCGGCATGGTGGCCGCGCAGGACTCGGAGGACCCGCACGCGATCGGCGTGGCCGCGTGGATGGCCGCGCAGGCCCACCGCGAGCGCGCGCACTTCGATGCGGCCGACGCGGTCACCGGGGAAGCGCTGGCGTTCTTGCGGCCCCTCCTGCCGGACGCCGCCGAGGGCGTCGTCGCCATCGCCGGAGCCTTGACCTACGAGGCCGGCTACACGGCCGCCCGCCGGGCTCGGACCGGCACCGCCTGGCGGTACTGGGACCAGGCCCGCGAGATCGCCAGCCGTCTCGCGCCCGGATACTTCCACCCCATCACCAGCTTCGGCCAAGCCATCATGGGCGCGCACGCGGTGACGATCGCCGTAGAGCTGCGGGCCGGCGGCGAATCGGTCCGACAGGCCTCGGCCGCCGACGCGGGGACGATTCCCTCCCGCCCGCGACGTGCCCGGCACCGGATCGAGGAGGCCCGCGCCTACCAGCTGGACGGGCAGCCGGAGGTTGCTCTGGCGACGCTGGAGAAGGCGCACGCGGCCGCCCCGGACACCATCGCCTACAACGGCTACGCGAAGACGATCATCCTGGAGGAGGCCGAGTCGCGGGTGTCCCAGCGCCGTCGGCGAGCTTCTGAACTGGCCGTGAAGGTGGGCATTCTGGCGGCCTGACGAGGACGCACATTTTGTGCGCTCGCCCGGACGGCCCCGCTCCTACCGTCGTCGTAGCACCAGCAGATGACGGTAGGGAGTTCACCCGTGACCAGGCGCACCATGGCGGATTGGCTGGCCGGCAGCCACGCCCGCCCCGAACAGGTCCGCGCCGAATGGCGCGAGCGGGGCATCGCCGTCCTCCCGATCGGGAGCGCGTTCGACGCCGTTCGGCTTCCGGAGCAGCTCGTGCACGCGGCGGTCGGGGATCGCGCCCTCGGCCAGGCGTACACCGATTTCGCCCTCGAAGTGCACCTCGACGGACCTGTCATCCACGACGGCCACGGTCGGAACTACTACGCCCTGGTCCCGGCGGGCACGGTATCCGCATGGCGGTCCGCCGCCGGAGCCGAGTGCCTCGGCCTCGGCACGCACCTCGGCGTACCGGCCCTCGACGTCCACGAGTACGGCCCCACCCACCCGGTCTACTGGGCGGCCGTCGGACCGCGACCCGCCTACTGCGACCCCGCGTCCGTGGCGCTCCTCGTCCGCATCGGAGCCGCTCGCCTCGCCGAGGCCGCCGAGGCCGTCCAGTGAGCGAAGCCTGCCGCCAGGCCCTGTACGTCGTGATGACCGTCGGGCTCCTGGCCGCGGTCGTCCTCGGAATGCGCTGACTCCGCACCGGAGGCATTGGTGCTGCGACCCCGCATCCGTCGCACTCGCACTCCTCGTACGCATCGCAGCCGCCCGCTGGTGCCGCCCTGGAAACCCGGTCCAGGAGCCTTTCACCCCCGGTACGGGAAAGGCACTTCACCACCCTCTCGCCTGCGGGCGGGAAGGTTGCTTTCGTCATTCCCCCGTCACCGAACGGGAGTAGCGTTCTGGGTGTCGAGGCCAGAAACGGAGTGTCCCGTATGCCCGAGCAGTACGACACCGAGCCCGCCTTCCAGACGTTCGCCCACCGTGCCAGAGCGGCCCGAGATCGGGCGGGCCTCACGCGGCCTGTGGCCGCCGGTCTCGTCGGTCGCTCCGCAGAGTGGGTCAAAGGAATCGAGACGGGCGCCATCGGAATGCCCCGCCTCCCCATGCTGATCCGCATGGCCACGATCTACGAGTGCGACATCGCTGACCTGACCGGCGACGAGCGGATCTCGGCCGCCACCTACACGAAAGCGGCACACTCGTCCTTGCCTGCCATCAAACGGGCCCTGACCACGTACCGGCTCACCCCGTCCGGTACAGAGCCGGAATCGGCCGAGGTATTGGCAGCCCGCGTACGGCAGGCCTGGAAGCTGTGGCACAGCGAGGGTGGCCACCGGTCCCGCGTCGCAGCCTTGCTGCCGGATCTACTGGCCGACACCCAGCACTCTGCGCGCGCTCTGGAGGGCGCCGAACGCCGCCGGGCGCTCGTCGTGCAGGCGCAGGTGTACCACCTCACGCAGCTGTTCTTGGCGTTCCAGCCCGAGCCGGAACTGATCACGCTGTCAGGGGACCGGTCGATGACCGCAGCGCAGGATGCCGATAGCCCCCGCGCGATGGCGGGCGCCGCCTGGTACGTGAACCACGTCTATCGAGACGCCAACGAGGCCGCCGACGCCCGCGTGGAACTGGCCGAGCAGGCGGCGTCGCTGCTACGGCAGGAGGAGCCGGAGGACCTGGCGCGCTGGGGCCTGTTGCAGCTCGCGGTTGCCCTGTCGTTCGCCAAGGTCGGCAAGGCCGGGCTGGCATGGCGATACTGGGACAGGGCCAAGGACGCCGCCTGCAGACTGGGCGACGACTACGCCCACCCGTGGCTCATCTTCGGGCGGGGCGTGGTCGACGCCTACGCGCTCGCCATGCACCTGTCCCTGGTGCAGCCTGGCCAGGCCGTCGAGGTGGCGGCAGGCCTCGACCTCAGCGCGGTCCCGTCGGCCACCCGGCGCTCCTTCCACCTGATCGAGGCAGCGCGCGCATACGGCATGCACGATGAGGGTGTGGCCGCCGTGGCGTTGCTCCAGAAGGCGCATCGGGCGTCGCCCGAGACCGCCAGGTACAACACGTACACGCGGATGGTGTTGCCGGAACTGGCCAAGGCCGGGCCTCGGATGGTGCGTGAGGACGCCCGGGAGCTGGCACTGGAGCTGGGCATCTCCGCGTGATCGCCTAGCGGGTAGGAATCCTGTCCCCCGACGAGGGGGTAGGGACCTTACCTCCCATCAGTTCCGGTCGCTCCTACCGTCGTCGTAGCACCAGCCGATGACGGTAGGGAGTCACCCGTGACCAGGCGCACCATGGCGGATTGGCTGGCCGGCAGCCACGCCCGCCCCGAACAGGTCCGCACAGAATGGCGCGAGCGGGGCGTCGCCGTCCTGCCGATCGGGAGCACGTTCGATGCCGTTCGCCTTCCGGAGCAGCTCGTACACGCGGCGGTCGGGGATCGCGCCCTCGGCCGGGCGTACACCGATTTCGCCCTCGAAGTGCACCTCGACGGACCTGTCATCCACGACGGCCACGGTCGGAACTACTACGCCCTGGTCCCGGCGGGCACCGTTTCCGCATGGCGACCCGCGGCCGGAGCCGAGTGCCTCGGCCTCGGCACGCATCTGGGCGTACCGGCCCTCGACGTCCACGAGTACGGCCCCACCCACCCGGTCTACTGGGCGGCCGTCGGACCACAGCCCGCCTACTGCGACCCCGCGTCCGTGGCGCTCCTCGTCCGTATCGGAGCCGCTCGCCTCGCCGAGGCCGCCGAGGCCGTGCAGTGAGCGAAGCCTGCCGCCAGGCCCCGTACGTCGTGATGACCGTCGGACTCCTGGCCGCGGTCGTCCTCGGAATCCGCTGACTCCTGCCCCGACCGGGCGGGAATCCTGCACCATTCAAAGAGCGATGGGAGAAGTCGATGGGCAAGCACAACGGCCCCCCGCAAGACAAACCGTGGACGCCGCCGTCCCAGCCTTCGAGCCCCGACGGAAGCCGGCCGACACCCCAGCCGTCCACTCCGCCGCCGCCCCCGCCGGGCAAGAAGTGAACCGCGAGATCTGCCGCGAGGCCCTGATCACCATGGGCTTACTGCGTGAGCCGTGGTTGGCGCGGGCCTTCGACGAAGTCGACCGGGAGGCCTTCGTACCGCAGGCCGTATGGCTTCCGGTGCGCGACGACGAAGGCCTCTGGCAATTCGTCGACCGCAGCGAAGAACCGGACATCTGGCGCCGCGCGGTCTGGAACCCGCACCAGTCGGTGGTCACGCAGCTGGACGACCGCCACGTCGCACCCGGGCCGGCGGCCGGCGACTTCACTTCGTCGGTCTCCGCCCTGGACATCGTCGTGCGGAAGCTCCACCACTTGAGCCTGAGGCCACGCTCGCGTGTGCTGGAGATCGGATACGGCTCCGGATATCACACGGCCCTGCTCTGCGAGCGAGTCGGGGCGGAGCGGGTGGTGGCCATCGAGGTCGACGAGGACCTCGCACGTTCGGGTGCGTCCGCCCTCAAGTCTGCTGGATACGAGCCCGAGTTGATCGTCGGAGACGGCCTTCAGGGCGCACCCGGCGGGGACCCGTTCGACCGGATCATCTGCACGGCGTCGGTGCGCCGTGTGCCGTACGCCTGGATCGAGCAGTCCAGGCGCGGCGGGGTGATCCTGACCCCGTTCGGCACGGCGTACAGCAACGCCGGGTTGCTGCGGCTGCGTGTGGACGGCCTGAAGGCGCAAGGCTGGTTCGTCGGCGAGTCCTCCTACATGTGGATCCGCAGCGAACGGCCGACGGTCGACCTGAGGGTTCCTGAGGAGTCCACAAGCAGGCGGTCACCGATCGACCCGGCGCACGTGCTGGGTGGGGGATACCTCCAGGACTTCGCGATCGGCCTTCAGGTGCCGGACGTGTCGTACTCGCACCGTGGGGACGGCGACGCGCGGAAGGTCCAGTTCGTCGACGAGGCCGGTACGTCGGCCACCATCGTCCGCTACGGCGATTGGTGGGAGGAGGACGCGGTGCTCTCGTGGGGACCGCGCGACCTGTGGGGGGAGGTGACGGCGGCCTACACGTGGTACGAGCTCCGGGGCCGACCTCACATCACCCGCTTCGGCATCACGGTGGACGGGAGCGGTCAGCACGCCTGGCTCGATGAACCCCGCCAGGTCGTCGGCTCCTGATCGGCAGCCCTGCCCGGTACCGGACGTCCCGGCGAGGTCGTCCCGTACCAGGCAGGTCGTACCGGTCAGTTGAAGAGGTGGAGGTGCTCGTCGACCCAGTCGCGCAGGGTGAGCGGCGCGGTGCCGGTGATCTTCTGTACGGTGTCGAAGACCTCGAAGTCCCAGGCGGCCGACTGGCGCTTGAGTTCGAGCAGGCCTTCGAGGCGCGGGCCGCCCCAGCCGAGGCGGTCGTACTCCGCCCGGGCTTCGGCGGTGGTGCGCTCGACGACCTTGACCGGCTCGCCGAGGGCCTCGGCGATGATCTCGCCCTGGCGCCTCGGGGAGTAGGCCTCGGCGCCGGTGAGGGTGTACGTCCGGCCCTCGTGACCGGGGGTGGTCAGGACCTTGGCGGCGACGGAGGCGATGTCGCGGGGGTGGATCATCGCGGAGACCGGGTCGCCTTCGGTGACGTACATCGTCTTGTCCGCGGCGATGGTCCGGGCATAGCCGTAGAGGTAGATCATGAAGGTGCCGGGGCGCAGGATGGTCCACGCGAGGCCGGATTCCCGGATGACCTGCTCACCGAGGCGGTGCCCGTTGCTGAGGGGGTCGGTGGCGTCGAAGTGCACGCCGCTCGTGGACATCTTGACGAGGTGCCTGACGCCGGCCTTGCGGGCGGCGGCGACGAGGGTGGTCTCCTGGACCGGGCCCTCGGGGCCGTAGCCCGGCGGGACGACGAAGACGCTCTCGACGCCTTCGAGGGCGGCGGGCAGGGTCTCGGGCTTGTCGAAGTCGCCGGTGACGACCTCGACGCCGGCGGGGAAGTCGGCCTTCTCGGGCGAACGGGTCATGGCCCGGACTGGGATGCCTGCGGCAGCCAGCTGAACGACGAGTTCGGAGCCGACGTTGCCGGTGGCGCCAGTAACCAGAATCATGCGTTTTGTCTCCTTGATGCGATGCACGGAACCGTGCGGGGGGGGAATTACCCCTGGTCGAGTGGAAGGTCAGACGTCGGTGTGCTCGGCGGGCTCGGCGTCCTTGAGGAAGAACGCGGCCAGGAGACCGATGAGGACGAGCGGGATCATCACGACGAAGACGGGGCGAAGCGAGTCGGCGTAGACGGTGGCGAGTTCCAGCCGGGCGGGAGCGGACAGCTGGCCGAGTACCTCGGGCGAGAGGGAGCCGTCCTTGTCGATGTGGACGGCGGAGTCGCCGCCGAAGCGCTCCTGCAGCCCGGTGGCGAGCCTGCCGGTCATGAGGGCCGCGAAGAACGAGACGCCGAGCGCGGTGCCGAGCTGGCGCATCAGGGTCGCCGTGCCCTGGACGGCGCCGATGTCCTGCATGCTCGCGGTGGAGCGTGCGGCGATGCTCAGCGCCTGCATGTTGAGTCCGGCGGCGACGCCGAACATCACCATGTAGCCGATGGTGAGCGCCACGCTGGTCGAGGGTCCCGCGGAGAGGAACAGGACGGCGGTCACGGCGAAGAGGGCCATGCTCAGGGTCGGGTGCCGGCGGTAGGAGCCGGTGGCGCCGATGGCCTTGGCGCTGACCCAGGAGCTCACCACGACGGCGAGCATCAGGGCGGTGAGGACGTAGCCGGACTTCTGCACGTCGAGGGAGGTCACGGTCTGGAGCCAGAGCACCAGGTAGTTGAGCAGACCCAGGCCGACGAAGCCGCCGATGAAGTTCAGCACCATGATGATGCTGAAGGACGAGTTGGCGAACAGCCTCAGCGGGATGACGGGGTCGGCCGCACGGCGCTGGACCAGGATGAACAGCGTGATCACGAGGACGGTTCCGGCGGCGAGAGCGAGGATCGCGGGCGAGGTCCAGGCGTACTTGACGCCGCCCCAGCCGGCGAAGAGGTTCAGGGCGACGATCGCGATGGTGAGGAGTACGACTCCCGCGTAGTCGATGCGTGCCTTCTGGGGACGGGCCGGGAGGTCCAGCATCATGACGACGACGAACAGGACGACCGCGCCGATGGGCAGGTTGACGAAGAACACCCAGCGCCAGGACGCGAGTTCGGTGAGGACGCCGCCGAGGGTGGGGCCTGCGATGGAGGCCGCGCCGAAGGTGATGGAGATCCAGCCGTAGTAACGGGCACCTTCTCGGTAGCCGAACATCTCGCCGATGATGGCGAGGACGCAGATGAACAGGCCGCCGCTGCCGATGCCCTGCACGACGCGGAAGGCGATGAGCTGCCCCATGGTCTGCGCGAGACCGCAGGCGGCCGACGCCAGCAGGAAGGCCACGAGGGAGCCGACGAAGATGCGCTTGCGGCCGAAGAGGTCGCCGAGCTTGCCGTAGACGGGGAGAGCGGCGCTGCCGCCTATGAGGTAGCCGGTGGTGGCCCAGGCGAACTGGTCGAGTCCGCCGAGGTCACCGATGACCCGCGGCAGCGCCGTCGCGATGATCTGGGAGTCGAGCAGGGCCAGGAAGACCGCTGCCATGAGGGTGAGCACCACGGCGTTGGTCTTGCCGGAGGCAGGTCGTGGTGTGGTGGAGCCGGTGCCCGCGGCAGACGCGGACGTGTGGGTAGCCATGGGGATGCCCTTGTCACGAAGGACGCCGCCTGCTGCTGAGCGCGGGCAGCGGAGAGGATGGGTGCGGTCGGATCCTGTGCCCGACTCCGGCCTGACTTCGGCCCTCTCAACCGTCGATCGGTCCTGAACGGACGTGGTGATCGCGGTCCTTCGGTGTGCAGCTCCCCGTGCGGGCTCCCTGCTGTCGTTTCGGTCGAACGTTTTCCCGATGATAACGGACCACTGGTCGTGGGGAACGCTGCGCGCGTCCCCCACGAGGTTCTCGGTGGCCGGTTCAGTAGCTCGCGAGCACCTTGTAGATCTCGAAGGGGCGGGCCCGTTCGGTGTCGCGGAACTCGCGCAGGGGGGCCGTCTGGTCCTTGTGGTCCGCGCCGCCCTCCCACTTCTCGAAGGACTCCCAGCTGTCCCAGTGGCTGACCACGACGTAGCTGTCGGAGCGGCCCAGCTCGCTCATGAGCTGGTTGCCGAGCAGGCCCGGGGTGCCGGACATGCGGCGGCTGGCCTCGTGGTAGGCCGCCAGGACGTCCTCGCCCCGGTCGGAGAGGTGGTAGAGCACCACTTCCACTGCGGGAGCGGCACTCACGCGGCCGCCCTCGACAGGCTCGCCACGATGTCCATCGTCGTCATGGAGCCGCCGCTGCGGTACGGGTGCAGCTTGGTGCGGTGCTCCAGGTGGGTGTCGCTGGTCTCGAACTCGCGGAAGAGCGGCTCGTCGACCCAGTCGCTGACGATGTAGTAGATGCCGTCCTCGTTCTCGGTCGTGCTCTTGGACAGCCACTGGCCGCGGTTGGCCGGGTGGCTGGTGACCGAGCCGCCGACCTCCTTCCACACGCGCTCGAAGTCGGCCTCCACGCCCGGCTTGATCTGCATGCGGAGCATGACCCGGAAGGTTGCGTCGGACATGGTCAGATGCCTCCGTCGACGTTGAGGGTCTCGCCCGTGACGTACGCCGACAGGTCGCTGAGCAGGAACAGCACCGGCGCGGCCAGCTCGTCGACCCGGCCCAGGCGCGCCAGGGCGGTCTTCTGCGAGTACGTCGCGCGCAGGCCCGCGGCACGCTCGGCCGGCATGTCGTCGAACGCCTCGGTCTCGATGACGCCCGGGGCGACCACGTTGACCCGTATGCCCTTGCCGCCCAGCTCCTTGGAGAGCGAGCGGGTCAGGCCGATCATCGCGGCCTTGGCCGCGGTGTAGTGGGCGCGCAGCGGGATGCCGGCGGCGGCGCCGCGCGAGCCGATGTTGACGACCGAGGCGCCCTCGCCCAGCAGCGGCAGCGACTGCTGGATGATCCGGTAGGTGGCGGTCAGGTTCGTGTCCAGGACACGCGACCACTCGGCCGGGGCGAGCTCGGCGAACGGGATGTGGCTGATGACACCGGCGTTGTTGACGATGCCGTCGAGCTTGCCGTACTTCTCCTTGGCCGTCTCGACGAGCGCGTCGACCTGCTCCAGGTCGCCGACGTCGGCGCGGACGACGTAGTGGTCGCCGCCGGTCTCCTTCAGCTCCCGGCGCAGGCTCTCGACGTACTCGCTCTCCTGCACGTAGCAGGTGATGACGTCGGCACCGGCGCGGGCGGCGGCGAGCACGATGCCGCGCCCGATGCCCCGGGACCCGCCGGTGACGAGGAGCTTCTTGCCCTGCAGTCCGAGTTCCACGTGGTGTGTCCCTTCCGAGGTGCGACGGTGGCTACACGCAGCCGTCGACGTGAATGTTCTGTCCGGTGATGTAGGAGGCCTGGTCGCTGATCAGGAACAGCACGACGTTGGCGATCTCCTGCGGGGTGCCGAGGCGGCCCAGCGCGTTGAACTTCGAGAACATCGCGCGCTGCTGGGCGGCGACCTCCGGGGGCAGCTCGTCGAGCGCCTCGGTGGCGATCCGGCCGGGCGAGACCGTGTTCACGCGGATGCCCTGCGGACCCAGTTCCCGGGCCAGGGAGCGGGTCAGGCCCACGAGCGCCTGCTTGACGGCCGTGTAGTGGACGCCGCCGGCCATGCCGATACGGGCCACAGTGGAGCCGAAGTTGACGATCGAGGCGCCCGCGCCGAGCAGCGGCAGCACGGCCTGGGTGACCTGGTGGGTGCTGTTCAGGTTCGACTGCAGCGCGGTGGCCCATGCGGCGTCGGTCAGCTCCGCGTACGGGGTCGGCGCGAAGTCGCCCGCGTTGTTGACGACCGCGTCGAGTCCGCCGAGCAGCTCCTTCGCCCGCTCGGCCAGCCGGCGCGCGTCGGCGGCGACGCTGACGTCGGCGCGCAGCACGTGGTGCGTGCCGGGAAGCGGGGCGAGCTCCTTCTCCAGCGAGGTGACGTAGTCGTTCTCCTGGCGGTAGCAGGTCACGACGTCGGCGCCGGCGCGGGCGGCGGCGAGCACGATGCCGCGCCCGATGCCCCGGGACCCGCCGGTGACCAGGATCCGCTTGCCCGCGAGGTCCGCGAGCGGGGTGAGCCGGGCCCGGGCGGCGGCCTCGAGCTTGCGCTTGATGAGGTTCATCTGGACCGGGGTGTTGCGGTTGAGGCGGTCCGTCATGCCCTCGTCGTCGAGGGGCGCGCCGTCCTTCATGTGGAAGTCCTGGGTCCACTGCATCCGGACGCCCTCGTCCGTCTGCGTGTACTCCCAGTGGATGTTCATGTACTCGAAGGGGCCCGTCTCCACGCGGTGGGCGCGGACGGTGCGGGTGGCCTCGTCGGTGGTGCGCTGGGAGACCCAGCTCCACACCTTGCCGTTCTCGTCCGGGTGCAGGGCGAGCCGGAAGGTGACGGTCGGGCCGTCCTGCTCCAGGATCTCGGCGACGGAGTACTCGCTGAACAGCTCGGTCCAGGACGGCACGTCGTTGGTGCGCTCCCAGACCAGGTCCATCGGAGCGTCGATGACGATGGAATTGCAGGTGTGGCCGGCCATCAGACTCGGGCCTCCGCGAGCAGTGCGTTGACGTAGTCCACGACCTCGCGCGGCGTGTTCTCGTACTCCAGGCCGCCGTCCTCGACGGAGATGCCGTACTCGCGCTCGATCCGGTTGGTCAGCTCCAGCACGGCGAGGGAGTCGAAGCCGTGTTCGGCGAAGGAGGTGTTGGGGTCCAGGTCGGACTCCAGGTCCACCTCGCAGTCGATGCCGTCGCCCGCCTGCAGGATCCGCTTCAAGTCAGCTACGGTGAAATCGCTCATGGCTTCCTGCCCTTTCGCGTATGAGGTCAGTTGGTGTGGTCGGTGCGGTCCCCGGCGTCCACGACCAGCGCGGAGGCGAAGCCGCCGTGGCCGCGGGCCAGGACCACCGCCGTCCTGGGCGCGGTGTGCCGCGGACGGTCGACGACCAGGTCGATGCCCAGCCCGGAGGCGGCGCGGCCGGGGCCGGCGGTGTGCGGGATCACTCCGGCGCTCAGGCTGAGCAGGGCGGTCGCCACGTCCAGGGCCGCGCCGCCCGCGTACAGGCGGCCGGTGAGCGTCTTGGGCGCGGTCACCGGGACGCGGCCGGCGCCGAACACCTCGTTGATCGCGGCGGCTTCGGCGCGGTCGAGGTCCGGGGTGCCGACGGCGTCCGCGAAGACGACGTCCACGTCGTCCGCGCCGACCCCGGCGTCCACCAGGGCCCGGCGGATCACCGAGGCGAGCACGGGCGGGCGCTCGGACCCGGCCGGCGGGTCGAACCCGGCGGCGTAGCCGAGGATCCGGCCGTAGTGCTTCGCGCCCCGCTCGCGGGCGCCCTCCTCGGTCTCGACGACCAGGATGGCGCCGCCCTCACCGGGTGCGTAGCCGGCGGCGGCCTCGTCGAAGGGCAGGTAGGCGCGGGTCGGGTCGTCCTCGGTGGACAGCGCGCCGGTGGGCAGCTGGGCGGTCAGGCCGTACGGGCACAGCGAGGCGTCCGTACCGCCGGACAGCACCAGCCGGGAGCCGGTGTCGAGCAGCCGCCGGGACTGGCCCAGGGCGTCCAGGCCGCCGGCCTGTTCGGCGCAGATGACCCCGCAGGGCCCGCGCATGCCGTGCCGGATGGAGACCTGGCCGGTGGTGGCCGCGTAGAACCAGGCGATCGACTGGTAGGCGCCGACCCAGGCCGGGCCCTGCTGGTACAGCTGCTCCATCTCGCGCTGGCCGAACTCGGTGCCGCCCGACGAGCTCGCCGTGACCACGGCCATCTCGTACTCGGGCAGCTGCTCCGGGTCGACGGCCGCGTCGGCGAGCGCCGCCTCGGCCGCGGCCAGGGCGAAGTGGGTGAACCGGTCGGTGCGGGCGATCAGGCCCTTGGGGACCTGCTCGCGCGTCTCCCATCCGGGCACCTCCCCGGCCACCTTGACCGGGTACGAGGACGGGTCGAAGCGGGTGATGCGGCCGAGGCCGCTCTTGCCGGCCAGCACCGACTCCCAGTGCTGGCGGACCCCGATGCCGGTGGGGGCGACCACACCCAGGCCGGTGACGACCGCGGGGCGCCGCCGACCCTCGGGTATGCCGAGCGCGCTCATGCCGCCTCCCTTCCGTGGCCGCTTCCGGGGCGGCCGAGAATCAGGGCGCTCTGGAAGCCGCCGAATCCGCTGCCGACGCTGAGCACGTGGTCCATGCGGTGCTCGCGGGCGGTCACGGGGACGTAGTCGAGGTCGCACTGGGGGTCGGGGACCGAGAGATTCGCGGTCGGCGGCACCACTTGATGACGCAGAGCCAGAGCACAGGCGGCCACCTCCAGCGAACCGATCGCACCCAGCGAGTGCCCGATCATCGACTTGATGGAGCTGACCGGGATCTCGTACGCGCGCTGTCCCAGGCTCCGCTTGAACGCGGCGGTCTCGTGCCGGTCGTTCTGCTTGGTGCCCGAGCCGTGCGCGTTGATGTAGTCGATGTCCTCCGGGTTGAGCTGCGCCCGGTCCAGGGCCACCGAGATGGCCTCGGCCATCTCGCGGCCCTCGGGCTTGAGCCCGGTCATGTGGAAGGCGTTGGAGCGGCTGGCGAAGCCCGCCACCTCGGCGTAGACGGTGGCGCCGCGCAGCCGGGCCGACTCCTCGCTCTCGATGACCAGGACGGCGGAGCCCTCGCCGAGCACGAAGCCGTCGCGGCGGCCGTCGAAGGGCCGGGAGGCGGCGCCGGGTTCGGCGGTGTTGGGCGTCGTCGCCTTGATGGCGTCGAAGCAGGCGAGGGTGATGGGCGACAGCGGGGCGTCGGTGGCGCCGGCGATGACGATGTCGGCGGTGCCCTCCTCGATGAGCTGCACGCCGTGGGCGACCGCGTCGAGGCCCGAGGTGCAGCCGGTGGAGATCAGCGCGACGGGGCCCTCGGCCCCGGCCTGCCAGGCCACTTCGGCGGCCAGCGTGCTGGGGACCATGTAGCCGTACAGGTGCGGGACGCCGTAGCTGTGGTCGACGAGCCAGTTCTTGCCGCCGTCCGACAGGACGACGTACTCGTCCTCCAGGCCGGTGGTGCAGCCGACGGCGCTGCCGATGCTGACGCCGATCCGGCCCGGGTCGCCGGCTCCGAGGTCGATGCCGCTGTCCTCGATCGCCTCGCGGGCGGCGACGACCGCGAACTGGGCGGCCCGGTCCATCCGGCGGATCTCCTGGGCGCTCAGGCCCGCGGCCACCGGGTCGAAGTCGCACTCGGCGGCGACCCGGGAGCGGAACTTCGACGCGTCGAACAGGCTGATCTCCCGGGTGGCCGTGCGGCCGTTGGAGAGGAGGTCCCAGTAGGCGTCCCGGCCGATGCCGCCGGGGGCGACGGCGCCGACCCCGGTGATGACGGCTCGACGGCTCATCGGGCCCCTCCGACGTCCGGGTTGGCGCCGCCCTCTACGAGCGGGGCCTCGGTGTCGACGTGGCCGAGCTCCGGACGCGGCGCCAGCGGGGACAGGTGGAAGACCACCTGCGCCGTCTCCTGGCCGTTGTTGACCAGGCGGTGGCGGACACCGATCGGGACGAGCAGCGAGTCGCCGGGGCCGATGCGCACCGGCTCCCCGTCGAGGGTGATCTCCAGCTCGCCGGAGACGACGTGCAGGAACTCCTCGGAGTACGGGTGCAGGTGCTCGGTGACGTACTCGCCGCCTCCCAGGCGCAGCGTGCCGCCGAAGCCGGAGGTGCAGCCGACCGTGCGCGGGCTGAGGGTGATCCGGATGTCGCCGCCGCGCTTGCGGTTGGAGACGACCTCTTCCAGGTTGACCTTGGTGGGGGTGGCGGAGGTGGTCATCGGGCGCCGCCCAGGTTCGGGGCGGACGGCGGGGTGATGGCGACGCCGCTCTCCGGGGTCCAGGAGTAGAACGGGACGGCCATCGCGTCGCGCGGCTCGCGCCAGTTCGGGTCGTACGGGGAGATGAACTCCTGCAGCCGGGTGTTGATGTCGTTGTACAGCGGGTGGCTGCGCGCCTTGTAGAGGTTCGGGCCGATGTCCTGCTCCGCCTCGACGAGGTGGAAGTACAGGTCGTGGAAGGCGAACAGGGTCCGCCTGGAGACGCCCACCATGTGCGGCAGGTCGGTGTTGTCCGAATCCGCGAAGACCTTGGCGACGCCTTCGGCGTCGGCGAGTCCCATCCTCGCCACGATCAGTGTGCGGTGCACGTTGCCCTCCTGGCTTCCTCGGTCGTTGACTCACCCTCGCGGGTGCGTCTCGAAGCTGTCTTGAAACGATCTGGACCGGCGGCCCGCACGGTCAGAGCCGCAGGTCGATCCGGTACTCGGTCAGCCAGGTCTCGAGCTGCAGCACCATTTCCATGCTGGCCCGCTCCACCCAGGCGAAGGCGCCCTGCGGGGAGCCGTCGGCGGTCAGGGCGTCGGCGGACGCCGAGGTGTCGAGCAGGCCCGCGACGGCGGCGCTGCGGTCGGTGGCCAGTTCGACGAACCGGCGGCGCACGAAGTCCCCGTAGGCCGCTTCCTGGGTGGTCGGGTAGGCGCTCTTCTTGCGGTGCAGCACCGCGTCGGGGAGCAGGTCGGCCACCGCGGAGCGCAGCAGGCTCTTCTCCACGCCGTCCACCCGCTTGAGGGCGGCCGGCACGTTGTAGACGTACTCGACGAGCGCCCGGTCGCAGAACGGCGGCCGCAGCTGCACGCCGTGCGCCATGCTCATGCGGTCGGCGCGGTCGAGGTGGGTGGGCGCCCAGCGGGTCAGGGCGAGGTAGGTGACCTCGCGCGCCCGGCGCTCCTCGGGGGAGTCGCCCTCGACGTGCGGGACCTCGGTGAGGGCGTCGCGGTAGTGCTGGTCGGCGTAGCCGAGGAAGTCGAGCTCCTTGCGCAGCTGCCGGTCGATCATGGAGGTGCCCAGGCCGCCCGCCGCGGCGTCGTGGCTGCGTTCGAAGTTGACCCACGGGAAGGTCTGCGAGTTGCTGTGCTGGGGGTCGTAGGCCCAGAAGTAGCCGTTGAAGACCTCGTCGGCGGTCTCGCCGGAGAGCACGGCGGCGAAGCCCGCCTCGCGCAGCCGGGCGAAGAACTGGATGAGGGAGACGTCCATGTCGCCGAGCGGGGACGGGGCGTCCTGGCCGCGCAGGGCCGCGGCGTGCACCTCGGGGTCGGTGAGGGCGGCCGTGTCGAGGAGGATCTCGCGGTGCTGCGAGCCGATGTGCTGCGAGGCGAGCGCCGCGTAGGGGGCGTCGGGCGTGGAGCGCATCGTGGGGTGCGGCTCGAAGTTCTCGGTGTAGCCGGTGAAGTTCACCGAGAAGCTCTGCAGCGGGCCGCCGCCGGCGCCGGTGAGCGTCTTGTGGGCGAGCGCGGTCAGGGCGCTGGAGTCGATGCCGCCGGAGAGCATGGCGCCGACGGGGACGTCGGCGCGCAGGTGCGAGGCGACGGCGTCGGCGAGCAGCCCGCGGACGGTGGTGATGGTGTCTTCGAGGCTGTCGGTGTGCTGCCGGGCGGGCAGCGACCAGTAGCGCTGCTCCTGGCTGCCGGGGCGGCGCACGACGAGCACGTGGCCGGGGACGACCTCGCGCATGCCGCGGTAGACGGAGGTGCCGGGCTTGCGGCTGTGCGCGAACAGCTCGCGCAGGCCGTCGGCGTCGACGATCGGGGCCACGTACGGGTGGGCGAGGATCGCCTTGGGCTCGGAGCCGAACAGCACGCCGGTGGGGGTCGGGTAGTAGCTGAGCGGCTTCACGCCGAGGCGGTCGCGGGCCAGCAGGAGCTCCTGGCTGCGCACGTCCCACAGGGCGATCGCGAAGAGGCCCTCGAGGTGGGTGAGGAAGTCGGTGCCCCACTCCAGGTAGGCATGCAGGGCGGTCTCGCCGTCGCCGCCGCCGGTGAACCGGTGGCCCTTGGAGGCCAGTTCGGCACGCAGCTCGGGGTGGTTGGTGACGGTCCCGTCGAGGGTGAGGACGGCGACGGTGGTGCCGCCTTCGGTGGCGAAGACGGCCGGCTGCCCGCCGGTCTCCGTCACGTCGAGGAGGGCCAGGCGCCGGTGGGCGAGCGCGGCATGGCCCTCGGCCCAGATGCCCTGGCCGTCGGGGCCGCGGTGGGCGAGGGTGGCCGCCATGGTCTCGACGACGGCGGCCTCCGGGGACAGGTCCCGCTCGAAGTCGACCCAGCCAGCGATTGCGCTCATCGGGAGGTCCTCTCATTCATGGCGAGTTCGGTGGTGTCGCTGGTGGTGGCCGTCACGGCGACCAGGGCGAGCGGAATGCCGGCGACGGCGGCCCGGAAGTCGTCCAGGGTGGGCGCGGGGCCGTCCTCGGCGACGAGGATGCCGAGGCGGCGGTGGGCGGCCTCGGCGCCGTAGCGCTCGTACAGCTCCAGGTAGCCGCGGGCCGTGCGCTCGGGGTCGGTGACGAGCTCGAAGCGGACCGGCTCGCGGCGGCCGCGCCAGGTGAGCTCGCCGTCGGCGCCGCCGGCGAAGTTGTGGCGCCAGGCGCTGCCGGTGGCGATGACGAGGCCGTCGGCGAGGCGGTGCACGCCCGCGGGCACCGTGTGCGCGCCGCCGCTGCGCCGGCCGGTGAAATGCAGCAGGGCGAGGTGTTCGGCGACCGGGCCGGGGTCGGGCCGGGAGAGGATCGCGATCATGCGGGCGTTGGCGGCGGCGCGGTCCTCGGCGCCGGGCAGGGCCCGGGCGACGCGGGGGGCGCCTTCGAGCGCCTGCCCGGGGGCGGCCGTCATGAGAGCACCACCGCGGCGGCCGTCAGGGTGCAGCCGGCGATGGCGAAGCAGGTGCGCACCAGGTGCCAGTCGCGCCACTGGGTGCGCGGGTCCTGCCAGTCGGGACCCAGGTCCTCGGGCTGCGTCTTCTTGACCCGGTTGTTGATGGGTACGTTGCGGGTCTGCGAGACGATGGCGACGCCGGTCATGGCCAGGGCCGCGGCGATGAACAGGGCCCGCGGACCGGTCTCGTCGGCACGCACGGCGAAGACCACGTCGACGACGACGGAGCCGGTCACGATGAACGGCATGAAGCGGTCGTACCGCTTGCCGAGCAGTTTGTGGGTGTCGACGTAACGGTCCGGGGTCATCGCGATCAGGGCGGGCATGACGCTGACCGCCACGGCGAAGAGCACGCCCGCCACCAGCCCGGTGCCCAGCAGCACCAGCACACTCAGGGTTTCCAGCACGGCCCGAGGCCTCCCGTCCAGCATGGATCGTCAACAGCGGTACGAAGGTTTTCAGCCGGGGCTCGCGCGCCGCTTGAAGCGGTCTGGACGCGGCCGGCGCCCGGCGTCACGGGTGGTGGCGGGTGCGTTCGAGGTCCGAGCGGTCCTCTAGCCGGGCCGTGTTGGCTGGCCGGGAGTGTCCGGAACCGCATGGAGACGGCAGCGGCATCGAGAACAAGGAGCACATCCGATGGCGGAGCAAACCGACGTACTGATCGTGGGCGGCAGCATGGTGGGGCTGGCCCAGGCGCTGTTCCTCGCGCAGCAGGGCATACGGCCGGTCCTCGTCGAGCGGCACACGCACATCTCGGCGCACCCCCGGGCCCAGGCGGCCAGCCCCCGCACGATGGAGCTGATGCGCGCGCTGGGCCTGGAGCAAGCCGTGCGCGCGCAGGAGAACCCGCACGCGCAGTACGGCGACATCCTGCAGGTGCAGTCGCTGACGGGCGCCGAACTGGGCCGGTTCGACGGTCCCTTCCGCCACGACCCGAACGAGGTCAGCACGACCGGCTGGACCCTGATCGGCCAGGACCGCTTCGAGCCGGTGCTGCGCGCGAAGGCCGAGGAGCTGGGGGCGGACATCCGCTTCGCCACCGAGCTGGTGAGCTACGAGCAGGACGAGGACGGGGTCAGCGCGGTCCTGCGGGACGTGCGGCACGGCACCGAGACCGAGGTCCGCGCCAAGTACCTGGTCGCGGCGGACGGGGTCCGCAGCGAGATCCGCGAGGGCCTGGGCATCGGCACGCACGGCCAGGGCGTCTTCGGCCGCCAGATGAACGTCATCTTCCACGCCGCGCTCGACGAGTACGTCGCGGGCCGCGAGTTCTTCCTCTGCTTCGTCAGCAACGACAAGGTCAAGGGCGTGCTCGGCCGGCTCGACAACGCGGACCGCTGGGTGCTGGCGCCGAGCCTGCCGCCGGAGGAGACCCACGCCGAGTACTCCGAGGAGGACTGCATCGCGATGGTGCGCGCCGCGGTCGGCGTGCCTGACCTGGACGTGGCGGTGGAGTCGAGCACCAGCTGGGAGATCGCGGCGCGGATCGCCGACCGGTTCCGCTCCGGCCGGGTGCTGCTGGCCGGCGACGCGGCCCACATCATGCCGCCCACCGGCGGTTTCGGCGGCAACATGGGCGTGCAGGACGCGCACAACCTGGCGTGGAAGCTGGCTCTGGTGCTGCGCGGGCAGGCCGGCCCTGAGCTGCTGGACAGCTACGAGGAGGAGCGGGTCCCGGTCGCCGAGTTCACCACCGAGCAGGGCGTCATCCGCTACCTGCAGCGCAGCGGCCTGGACGAGGAGGCCGCGGCCCGCCACCGCCCGGAGACCACGGTGCTGTTCGGCCACGTCTACCGCTCGGGCGCGGTGCTGTCCGAGCCGGGCGACGACGACGGCGCCCCGGTCGAGGACCCGACCCAGCCGTCGGGCCGCCCCGGCACCCGGGCCCCGCACTTCGAGCTGCGCTCCGGCGGCGGCGACGCGCCGCTGCACGACACGCTGACGGGCGGCTGGCGGCTGCTGGCCGGGCCCGACAGCGGGCTGTGGGAGCGGGCGGCGGGCCAGGTCTCCCGGCTCACCGGCATCGACGTCGCCTTCCACCGGGTGGGCGGCGAGGAGCCGGCCGAGGTCGTCGAGGAGTTCCTGAAGAAGTACGGGATCACGGCCACCGGCGCCGCGCTGGTCCGCCCGGACGGGTTCGTGGCCTGGCGGGCGGCCGAGGAGCCCGCGGACCCGGCGGTCGAACTGTCGGCGGTCGTCCACCGGGTGCTGTCGCGCACGGTCTGACAGCAGCGCTCACAGCGGAAGACGACTCGGCGCGCCTCCCGGATCCGGGAGGCGCGCCGAGTCGTTGCGGGCAGAGCCCGGGGTCAGTCCAGCGACAGGATCTGGCGCAGCAGGCCGGTCACGGTCTGCGCTACGTCTCCTTCGGGGCCGGCCTGGGAGCGCCAGGCGACGAAGCCGTCGGGGCGGACGAGGACGGCGCCGCCCTCGGAGACCCCGTACCGCTCCTTGAAGGTGTCCTCGGTGTCGGCGTAGTCGCCGCCCTCGCCGATGCCGCGGACCGTCAGCACCAGGCCGAGCTCGCGTCCGGCCGCGGTGGCGGCGGCCCACGGGGCGGTGGGGCCGGCGGTCAGCAGGGTGAAGCCGACCGGGAAGAGGTCGACGGTCGAGAACGGGCCGTGCTCACCGGTGACGAGCACGTGCGGGGCGCGCGAGCCGGGGCGGCCGCTGGGCTTGTCCGGGTCCTCGGTGACGGTCCACAGATCCGGGTCCTCGCCAGCGAACGCGCCCGCCGGGTAGGCGTAGCCGAAGGTCATCGTGGTCTCGTCGACCAGGTCCTTGGCGACGTCCTGGAACTGCTTGCCCTCGCGGACCGCGAAGCGCAGCATGGCCTGGCGCACGGTCTCCTCGGCGACCGCGCGTCGCTCGGAGTCGTACGAGGCCAGCAGCCCCTGACCGGCCTTGCCCGCCAGCACCAGGGCCAGCTTCCAGGCCAGGTTGTACGCGTCCTGGATGCCGGTGCTGGCGCCGAAGGCGCCGGTGGGCGGCATGACGTGCGCGGCGTCACCGGCTATGAGGAAGCGGCCCGCGGTGAACGTGTCGGCGACGCGCGCCGAGATGTCCCAGGCGGGCATGTTGACCGACTCGATGGTCAGTTCCAGGTCGGGGACGCCGACGGCGGCCCGGACCAGTTCGACGCAGCGCTCGGGGGTGAAGTCGTCGGCGCTCTGCCCCTTGTCGGGGAAGAAGGAGACGTTGATGACCCACTTGCGGTCGTTGTCGATCGGGATGATCGTGCCGCGCACCTCGGGGTTGTTGACGTAGGCGGCGATGATCTTCCGGCCGCGCAGGGCCTCTTCCAGGTCGGCGTCGAAGAAGAAGCTGACCAGGTTGGTGAGGGTGCCGCGGCCGTGGGATCCGATGTCCAGCAGTTCGCGGACGGGGCTGCGGCTGCCGTCGGCGGCGACGAGGTACTCGGCGCGCAGCGTGTAGCTCTCGCCGGTGCCGGCGTCGGTGAGCGTGGCGCTCACCCCGTCGGCCTCCTCGGTGACGGCGTCGAGGCGGGTGTGGAAGCGCAGGTCGACGCCGACCTCCTCGGCCCGCTTGCGCAGGATGGGCTCGAGCTGGTTCTGGTCGATCAGCGTCCACTGGGCGGGGCTGATGCGGCTGATGTCCTCGATGGAGGCGTTGGGCATCCGGACCCGCTCGTTGCCCGCGAGGGTCTCGACGTGGATCAGGTCGGTGTTGCCGGAGATCGGCGAACGTCCGGCCTTGACCCGGTCCTCCATGCCCACCGCGCGGTACAGCTCCATGGTGCGCGGGTTGATGGCACGGGCCTTGGGGTGCGTGGAGGTGCCGGGGTGGCGCTCCACCAGCGTGGCCTTCACCCCGTGGTGGGCGAGGAACACGGCGGCGGACAGGCCCGCGAGGCCGCCGCCGACGATGAGTACGGGCACCTTCTCCTGGCTCATGGTGATTCCTTGGGTGGTCGGGGCGGCGGACGGCTCCGTGTGGGCGGTCATCGGGTCGCGGTCACCAGCGTGTGCGTGCCGAGCAGCGGCTCGGCGGCGACGGCGGTGAATCCGGCCTCGGTGAGCCAGGTGCGGACGTCGTCGATGCGGTACTCCGAGCCGTCCTGGCTGACGAGGCGCATGTGGAGGCTGGAGAGCAGGCGCTCGGCGTTGCGGCGCTCGTCGTCGATCATCCGGTCGTAGATGAGGACCTGGCCGCCGGGGTTGACGGAGGCGAAGACGCGGCGCAGCAGTTCCTGCCTGCGGTCGGTGTCGAAGCCGTGCAGGATGTGGCCGAGCACGATGACGTCGGCCTTCGGGATGTCGTCCGCGAAGAAGTCGCCGCCGGTGAACTCGACCCGGTCGCCGAGGCCGAGGCGGGTGGTGTGCTCGGTGAACAGCGGGCGGGTGCGCTCCAGGTCGAACACGCCGGCCTTCAGGTGCGGGTGCTCCTTGACCAGGACGGAGGCGAGGTTGCCGCGCGCGCCGCCGAGGTCGATGAAGGAGGAGTGCCGGCTCCAGTCGATGCTGCCGGCGAGCTCGATGCCCATCCGGTCGCTGTACGCGTCGAGACCGGCGAAGAAGCGCTTCATCTTCTCGGGGTCGTTGTGCGTGTTCCCGACGAAGCCGCCCTTGTCGGGGTCGAGGTGCTGCGGGGCGCCGGTGGTCAGCGCCTCGGTGAGCCGGCCCCAGGTGCCGTACAGGGTCTCGTTGGTCAGCTCGACGAAGCCGCCGAGGTAGGTGGAGGTGCCGGGCACCAGGTACGCCTGGGCCAGCGGCCCGTTGCTGTACTGGTCGCCGGTACGCTCCAGCAGGCCGAGACCGGCCAGCGCGTCCAGGAAGTCGGCGGCCATGCGCGGGTGCAGGCCGGACGCGGCGGCGATGTGGTCCGCGCCGGCCGGTCCCTCGGCGAGGGCGCCGAACACGCCGAGCGTCACGGCGCTGTGCAGCACCTTGGCCGCGCAGTCCGCGATGGTCAGCTTGATCAGCGGACCGGGGTCGACCGCCGCGGCCGTCGTACGGTCATCGGTCGTTGTCACGCGAGCCTCCTAGCAAACCGTGGGGGACCGCTTCGGTCCTTCTCCCGACAATGGCCGGTTCGCGTGGAGTCCCACTCGAAGCGGCCTGAAGCCGCGGGGCGGGGCAGCGCGAGGGGTGCGGGCGTACGGGGCAGCGGACATGGCGAAGTGCCGCCCTCCCACCGCGGGTCGCGGGGGCGGGCGGCACTTCGGCCATGTCACACGCGGGGGATGGTGTGATCAGGCCGTTTCGGGGGAGCTGTCGGCCGTGACCGGGGCAGTCTCCTTGGCGGCGGAGTCGGCGGGCGCTCCGTCGCCGCCGCCACCGTGGTGGCGGGAGCGGAGCGTGCTGTTCTTCATCAGCAGGGTGAGGACGAGGCCGACCACCAGGACCGGCACCGCGGCGATGAACACCGGGGTGAGGGCGGCGGCGTAGGCCTGCTCGATGGCGGTGCGCACCGTGGCGTCGAGCGAGTTCAGGACCGTGTCCGAGGAGAGCGAGTTGTGGTCGACGCCGTTCAGGGCGCCGGCCGGGACGCGGTCGGCGATCTCGTCGGTGAGGCGGCCGTAGAAGATCGCGGCGAAGAGCGAGATGCCGATCGAGGTGCCGAAGGAGCGTCCGAAGGTCACGGTGCCGGAGACGGCGCCCATGTCCTGCGGAGGCGCGGTGTTCTGGGCGGCCTGCGTGAAGACCTGGGCGGAGAGGCCCGAGGCGAGGCCGAAGACCAGCATGTAGGCGATGGCCAGGGCGCGCGGGGTGTCGGCGTCCATGGTGGACAGCAGGACGGCGCCGACGATGCCGAGCGCCATGCTCAGGATCGGGAAGATCTTGTACTTGCCGGTCTTGCCGATGATCTTGCTGGAGACCACGGAGGTGAGCACGAGGCCCAGCATCATCGGCAGCAGGACGAAGCCGGAGGTGGTGGGGCTGGCACCGGTGGCGACCTGGACGTACAGGGCGAGGAAGTTGACCGTGCCGACGAAGACGATGCCGCAGATCATGGTGCCGAGCAGCGAGATGGTGAAGGTGGAGTCCTTGAACAGCCGCAGCGGGACGATCGGCTCGGCGGCGGCGGACTCGGCCTTCACGAACAGGCCGAGGAGCAGCAGCGTGGCGAGGCCGAGGCCGATGATCTGCGGGGAGGTCCAGGAGTACTCGACGCCGCCCCACGAGGTCAGGAGCGTCACGGCGACGATGGCGCCGGAGAGGGTGACGATGCCGGCGTAGTCGAGCTTGGACTCGCGGACCTTGCGCGGCAGGTGCAGGTACTTGGCGAGCAGGGCGACGATCACGGCGCCGACGGGCAGGTTGACCAGGAAGACCCAGTGCCAGCTGAGGGCGTCGGTGAGCAGGCCGCCGACGGCGGGGCCGGCGAGGGAGGCACCGGCGAAGACCATGCCGAACATGCCGTAGTACTTGGCGCCTTCGCGCGGGGTGAACAGCTCGCCGATGATGGCGAGGACGGAGACGAAGAGGCCTCCGGCGCCCAGTCCCTGCACGATGCGGAAGACGATGAGCAGCTCCATCGAGCCGGCCAGGCCGGACAGGGCGGAGCCGAGGAGGAACAGGGCCATCGCGGAGAGGTAGACGACCTTGCGGCCGAAGAGGTCTCCGAGCTTGCCGTAGATGGGCGTGGTCACGCTGCTGGCGATGACGTACGCGGTGGTCACCCACGCGAAGAGGTCGATGCCGCCGAGGTCGCCCGCGATGCGGGGAAGGGCGGTGGCGACGATCTGCATGTCGAGGATGGCCACGAACGCGGAGAGCATGCAGGCGACCATGACCGGGGTGACTTTGGTCCCGGAGGGGTGCAGCCCGCCGGATGCCTGAGCGGTGGGAGCGGACAAGGTGGTGCCGCCTTTCGAATCGGTGTGCGCGATCCCCGTCGCACCGGCTGCTGAGCTACGGCCGGCGTCACCTGGCTGTTCCGCCCGAAAGGGGCTGGGGAAGGTCACGATGGTTGTGTGTGGTGATGCGGATGCTGTTGGGGGGGGTGCGGCCGGCCCGTCCCGGGGGTGGACGGGCCGGCCGGTTCTCGGCGCGGCCTCAGGGAACGAGGACGACCTTGCCGAGCTGGGCACGGGCTTCCATGAGCTCGTGGGCCTTGGCGGCCTCGTCGAGCGGCAGGCGCTCGTGGACGACCGGCTTGACCTGGCCGGAGCTGATGAGCTCGAAGAGGTGGCGCTGGCCTTCGGCGATCGCCTCGGGCTTGTTGTAGAGCATCGCGTAGAGGCTGAAGCCCGCGACGTTCTTCATGCGGGACAGGGCCAGGGTGGGCAGGTCCGGGATGTCGCCGGAGGCCGAGCCGTAGAAGACGAGGGTGCCGAACTGGGCGGTGATGCCCAGGGACTTCAGCAGGACGTCGCCGCCGACGGTTTCCAGGACCACGTCGGCGCCGCGGCCGTCGGTGGCGGCGAGGACCTGGTCGACCCAGTCCTCGTCGCTGTAGTTGACGGTGACGTCGGCACCGAGCTCGCGGGCGAAGTCGCACTTGGCCTGGGTGCTGGCGGTCGCGATGACCTTGCCGGCGCCCATCGCCTTGGCGATCTGCACGGCGAGGTGGCCGACGCCGCCGGAGGCCGCGTCGATCACGATGGTCTGGCCGGGCTGGAGGCGGCCGGCCTCCTTGATCGCGTGGTACGCGGTCTGGGCCGGGCTCGGCAGGAGGGTCGCGGCGGCGGCGTCGAGGTCCTGCGGGATCTTGATGAGCCAGCCGGTGTCCGCGACGACGTACTCCGCGTAGGCGCTGTGGTCGATGTCGCCGACGACGCGGTCGCCGACGGCGAGGTCGGTAACGCCTTCGCCGACGGCCTCGATCGTGCCGGCGACGTCGCCGCCGGGGGCGCCGGGCAGACCGGCGTGGCCGCCGATCGGGATGCCCTGGCGGCGCTGGACCTCGGCGAAGGTGACGCCGATGGCCTCGGCGCGGATCAGAACCTGACCCGGACCGGGCTGCGGCTTCTCCACCTCTTCGAGGCGCAGGACAGACGGAGCGCCGTGCTCGTAGTGGCGGATGATTCGCATGATTTCTCCAAACGGTATTTCCGTCGAGCCGTCGCGCTGGGCCGCGGCTCCGTCCGGGGGGCCGGATACATGTGCATGTTGTCATGCATTTGATTGCGAGTCCACATGTGATGGCCTCGCGGGGCGTTTCTTTACCGATTACTTAAAGACGGCGCGGGTGGGGTCGGTGACCCCGGCCCAGGTCTCCAGGGCCGTACGCAGGCCCTCGGCGACCTCCTCGGCCGAAGCGCTCTTGTCCGCGGCCCAGGCGACGTATCCGTCGGGACGGACCAGCACACCGGCGAGCTCCGGCTCTTCGGCGCACTCGGCGACGATGTGGCCGACGCGGCCGGCCCACTTCAGCGGCGCGGCCCACTCGTTGTAGACCTCGGAGATCTCCGGGCGGCCGGCGAGGTCGAGCAGCGCGAAATTGCCCCGGCGCAGGTACTTCGGAAGGGTCCGGGTGCCCTCCTCGGTCTTCAGCGTCAGGTCGCGGGCGAAGTCGCCGAGCAGCCGGTGCTCGGGGCCCTCGATGTCGTAGCGGACCCGGACACCGCTGAGCATCTCGGCGATGTGGCGGTTGACCTGGTCCTTGGTCATCAGGGTCTGGAAGAGCTCGCGCAGCTGGGTGACGTACGGGTCGGGGTTCATCAGCGCGATCTGGGCGCGGGTGTTGGCCAGTACGGCGCGGGCCGGCTCCTGGCGCTCCTTGTCGTACGTGTCGAGCAGACCCTCGGAGCCCCAGCCGTTGATGGTGGCGGCGAGCTTCCAGCCGAGGTTGAGGGCGTCCTGCAGGCCGAGGTTGACGCCCTGGCCGCCGACGGGGAAGTGGGTGTGCGCGGCGTCGCCGGCGAGCAGGACGCGACCGGAGCGGTAGGTCTCGGCCTGGCAGGCGGAGTCGGTGAACCAGGACAGCCAGCGCGGCTCGCTCGCGCCGAGGTCGTCGCCCCAGATCTCGCGCAGGCTGGCGGTGAACTCCTCCAGCGTCAGCTCGGAGCCCGCTTCCTTCGTCGTCTTGAAGTCGAAGGTGGCGACGCGGTGGTAGGTGTCGTCGAGCGGGACGCAGAAGAGCAGGCCGCGCTCGGTGCGCTCCATGCCCATCGGCGCCTTCTCGCGGTCGGCGAGGACGACGTCGGCCAGGCGCGCGGTGACGCGGCCGCCGGTGCCGGGGAAGCCGATGCCCGCGGACTTGCGGACCAGGCTGCGGCCGCCGTCGGTGCCGACGACGTAGCGGCCGCGCAGGGTGTACGAGCCTTCGGGGCCGGTGACGTCGACCTCGGCGCCGTCCTCGTCCTGACGGACGGCGGTCACCTCGTGGCCGCGGCGGATCTCGACGCCGAACTCCTCGGCGCGCTCCTCCAGCAGCCGCTCGGTGCGGGTCTGCTCGGAGAGCAGCGCGTAGTTGTGGGCGCTGTCGAGCAGGGAGAAGTCGACCCAGACGTCGAGGCCAGCGAAGTGGCCGTTGCTCCACGAGTGGGCGCCGTCGCGGAAGCGGTCGGCGAGGCCGCGGCGGTCGAGCGACTCCAGCGAGCGGGCGTGCAGTCCGAAGGCCTTGGAGTGGGGGGTCCGCTCGGTGAGGCGCTCCAGCACGACGGGCTTGGCGCGGGCGATGCGGAGTTCGGAGGCGAGCAGCATGCCCACCGGACCTCCGCCGACGATGAGGACGTCGAAGTCGAAGTCCTTGGTGTCCGGCATTGCAGTCCTTCCAGAGGGGGGTTGGGGGTTTCTATGACGAGGAAAAACTATATGCTTGCTGTCATGCAAACGCTTGTGAGCATACACATGCTCGCTGTCCTCGATTACCACGCCTAGGATGTTCGCCATGGAGACTTCGACCACCAGGCAGAAGACCGCGCAGCTCCCCTCCGCGCACGGCGCGCTGGCCACCGCCGACCCGCTGGACGCGGTCGGCCCGGCCTTTTCTCGGCTGCGCCGCGCATCGGCGCTGAACGTGGAAAACCCGGTGTCCCGCAAGGACATGACCCGGACGCTGGTGCTCAACATCGTGGAAGAGGGGCCCGAGCACGACGGCCAGGAGATCACCGTCGGAGTCGTGGCCGAGCGCCTCGCGGTGGACCCCTCCGTGGCCAGCCGCATGGTCACCGACTGCATCTCCGCCGGCTACCTGATCCGCGCCGCGTCCCAGCAGGACGGGCGCCGGACGATCCTGCAGATGTCGGACGAGGGACTGGCGATGCTGGCGGCGTTCCGCCGCCACCAGCGGGCCGCTTTCGAGTTCATCACCCGGGAGTGGCCCGACGACGAGCGCCTGCAGTTCGCCCGCCTGCTGATCAAGTACGTCGACTCGGTCGCCGAGATGCGCGGCGCCCAGGCCGACGGATAACCGCCGGTCCCCCATCGCTCAGCGCGCCAGGATCCGGCGCAGCGCCGCCGTCAGCGCCGCGCCCTGCTCACCGGCGGGGACGGCGGCCGGGGTGCGCCACGCGACGATTCCGTCCGGTCGCACCAGGACGGCGCCCGCGGCGGCCACGCCGTAGGCGGTGGCCCACCGGCCCTCCGGGTCCGCGAGCGCCCCGCCGTCGGCGGCCGGCGCGATGCGGTGGAAGGCCAGGTCGACGCCGAGCGCCGTGGCGGCGCTACCTGCCGCCTCGGCCCACGAGCCGCCGTCCGCCCCGGCCAGCAGGACGAAGCCGGTGCCGAACAGCTCCAGCGTGGACAGCGGGGCGCCGTCGCGCTCCAGCACCACGTACGGAGCGCGGGTGCCGGGCTCGCCCTGCAGGGTGCGCGGGTCGGAGGTCAGCGGCGGCCGCTCCACGCCCGCCTCGGTGATGAACGCGCCGGAGGGGTAGGCCTGGCCCATCGTGACGGTCATCGCGTCGTCGGTGGCTGCCTTCTCCTCCTCGGTCGCGGTGCCCGAGCGCAGGGCGAGCTGGAGCGAGCCCTGGCGCGCGGTGTAGGAGCCGACCGGGTGGCGCTCCTCCTGGTAGGTGTCGAGCAGGCCGGTGCCCGCGGCGCCCTTGGTCACCAGGGCCAGCTTCCAGGCCAGGTTGAAGGCGTCGGCGATGCCGGTGTTGGCCCCGTAGCCGCCGGTGGGCGGGATCTGGTGGGCGGCGTCGCCCGCGATCAGGACCCGGCCCTGGACGAAGTTCCCGGTGACGAGTTCGGCCATGTCCCACGGGAAGCGGGAGCGGACCGTGACCTCGACCTCGTCCGAACCGATCGCGGCGGAGACCAGCTCGGCGCAGCGGGCGTCGGTGAAGTCGTCGAGGCCCTCGCCCTTCTCGGGGTCGTAGCCCACGATCAGGGTGCCCTCGGTGAGGGTGTCGTCGTGCACCAGGATGCCCATGACCGTGTCGTTCTTGACGTGGACGACGCTGTAGCGGCGGTCCCCGAGGACCGCGCCGAAGTCGGCGCCGAACGCGATGCTCACGTGCCGGGAGAGCACGCCGCGCCCTTCGCGCACTAGGCCCAGCGACTCCCGTACGGTGCTGCGCGGCCCGTCGGCGGCCACCAGGTAGTCGGCGGTCAGGGTGGTCTCGGTGCCCTCGGCGTCCTTGACGACGGCGGTGACGCCGCTCCCGTCCTGCGTGAAGGAGACCAGTTCCGTGCTGAACCGCAGGTCGGCGCCGAGCTTCTCGGCCCGGGCGCGCAGGATCGGCTCCAGCCGGTCCTGGGGCAGCAGCAGCAGCTTGGAGGGGGTCAGGTCCGCGAGCTCGTCGCCGCCCTCCAGCTCCTCCTTGCTGAAGAGGACCTCGCCGGCCAGGGAGACCACGCCCGCGCGGGTCTTGTGCTTCTCGAAGCCGGACGCGGCGGCCTTGGCGGCCGCCTCGACGCCCACCGTGCCAAGGATCTCGGCCGTACGCGGGTAGTAGCCGACCGCGCGCGGGTGGATGGAGGTGCTGGGGTGCCGCTCGACCAGGGTGCAGGGCACGTTGTGATGGGCGAGGAACACCGCGGTGGAGAGGCCGACGAGGCTGCCACCGACGATCAGTACATGCGTGCCGCTCTTACTCACAAAGAACCCCTCTCGCGGATACCGGTCTGTGCGGATCGTGGCAGCGGCCGGTGGACCTGAACTCGAACTCCGCTCGCAGCAGCAGGGAGTCGGCGTCTCAGGCCTTGACGGAGTACGTCGACCAGGAGCTGTCCGCCGTGAACCCGAGGCGGCGGTTGAGGGCGACGACGGCGCCGTTGTCGACGTCGTTCCAGGCCTGCACGAGGGCCACCTGCCCGTTCTCGCGGGCGGTACGGGCCAGCAGGTCCGCCTTGAGCCAGGAACCCAGGCCCCGGCGGCGCCGGTCGGCGAGGACCAGGGTCTCCCCCGCGTCGGCCATCGGGCTGTCGCGGACGAAGACGGTGGCGTACCCGACGACTTCGCCGGTCGCGTCGTCGACGGCGGCGGTCACGTGCTGGCGGTGTCCTGCCCGCTCCGCCTCGGCCTCGCGCGCGCGGACGTCGTCGGCGGTGGGGGTGCGCACCTGCGCCTGCCCGTTGACGGGCGCGTCCAGGGTGCCCCAGGCGCGGGCGTAGGAACCGACGAGCCCGTCCGGGCAGCGGTCGGTCCAGTTCACGAGGTGGTGGCCGGGTACCGCCCGGGCGGCGAGCTCGTCGAGTCCGGCGGCGGCCGGGCCCTTCAGGAAGAGGCGGTTGCGCAGGTTGGTGCCGCGCAGTTCGGCGCCGCAGCCGGAGGCGAAGGCCTCGGCGGCGGGGGTGTGCGGGGCGTCGACCATCAGGTGGCCGCGGCCGCGGGCGCGCAGTTCGGCGCGGGCGGCGTCGACCAGGGCGGTGCCCGCGCCGCGACGGCGGAAGGACGGGAAGACCCACAGCGAGCCGTGGCCGGGTCCGGCCGGGTCGCCGAGGTCGAGGCCGAGCTTGGTGACGCCGACGGGCGTGTCGCCGTCGAAGGCGGCCAGGACGATCCGGTCGGCTCCGTGCCGGCGTTGCAGCAGCCTGGCGAGCAGGGCCTGTGACACCGGGGGGTCGGCGGGCAGTTCGAGACTCATCGTCTCCTGGAAGCCCGGAACGAGCAGGGTGATCGTCGCCGGGTCGTCACCGTCGAGGCTGCGGATGTCCATGGCCACCATCGTCCACGACGGCGCTTGAGATCCGTTCGAGAACGGCTCGGGGCCCGGACGCCGCACCGTCCGGGCCCCGAGCTGCGGGAAGGCCGGCCGGGCCCGTCAGGGCCCGGCCGGCACGCGTTCACGCCTCCTGCGTCTCCGCGAGCGTGATGGCCTGCACCGGGCAGGCCCGTACGGCCTCGCGCACCATCGGATGCCCGGCGCCGTCCTCACGGCCGGCGATGACGGTGGAGAACCCGTCGTCGTCCTGTTCGAACACGAAGGGAACGGAGACGGCGCACTGGGCGGAGCCGATGCACCGGTCGGTGTCGATCGAGATGCGCACGGCGGCCTACCAGGTGACGGGGAGTTCGGAGACTCCCTGCAGGACGAACGGGGCGTTGACCGGCACCTGGTCGGCCGGGACCGCGAGGCGCAGGCTCGGCACCCGGCGCAGCAGGGTGGCGAGGGCGATCTCCATCTCGGCGCGGGCCAGGTTCTGGCCGATGCACTGGTGGATGCCGTAACCGAAGGCGACGTGGCGGCCGGAGGGCCGGAAGATGTCCAGGTCGTCGGCCTTCTCGAAGGACTGCGCGTCGCGGTTCATCAGCATCGTCGACAGGATCACCCCGTCGCCGGCCTTGATCACGTGCCCCTCGACCTCAATGTCCTCCTTGGCGACGCGCATCAGCATGTCGCCGATGGAGGCGTAGCGCATCAGCTCGTCCACGGCCCTCGGCATCAGGGACTCGTCGGCGCGCAGCGCCTCCATCTGCTCCGGGTGTGCCAGCAGCGCCATCGTGGACAGGGCGATCATGTTGGAGGTGGTCTCGTGTCCCGAAACCAGCAGGACGGTGGCGATCATCGCCAGCTCGTTGCGGTCGACCTTGCCGTCCTCCAGCTGGCGGGCGATCAGCTCGTCGAGCAGGGTGTCGCCGGGCTCCGCCTGCTTGCGGCTGATCAGGTCGTCCAGGTAGGCGAGGATCTCGGTGAACGCCTGCTGCGCCTGCGCGGCCTGCTCGGGCCCTGAGGAGGACAGCACGTGCCGGGAGCGCTCGTCGAAGTAGTGGTGGTCCTCGTACGGGACGCCGAGCAGCTGGCAGATGACGGCGGACGGCATCGGCAGGGCGTACTCGGTGAGCAGGTCCACGGTCCGGCCCGGGCCGCCCGCCAGCATCTTGTCGAGGAGGTCGTCGGCGTACTGCTGGATCACCGGGCGCAGCGCGTTGACCTGGCGGACGCCGAAGCTCGGCAGCACCATGCGGCGCTGGCGGGCGTGCACCGGGTCGTCGACGCCGACGAGCGGGGGCGCGGCGGCCTGCTGGCGCTGGGCCTCGATGCGCGGCGCGAGCAGCGGGAAGTTCGGGTCGAGGACGTCGGAGGAGAGCCGGGCGTCCGGGAACAGCTTGCGGCCGAGCTCGTTGCCCGTCACCAGCCAGGCCACCCGGCCGTTCCAGAGGGTGACCCGGGAGATCGGGCCCTTCTCGCGCAGCCCCTCGTACCCGGGCGGCATCTGGTAGGGGCACTTGCGCTGGATCGGGTACGCAGGAGCGTCCTCGGCCCCGTCCGCCAGCGTCTTCGGCGCGTCGAGTGTGTCGGTCATGGGTTCTCCTGGGTGTGTGGCCGGCGGCGGCCGTGCGTGGGGTCCGGCTGGGAGGGGGCGGGGTTCAGAGTCCGCCGGTGACGCGCAGGGCCTCGCCGTGGACGTTCCCGTTGGCGGCGGAGCCGAGGAAGACGATCGTGCGCGCGACGTCCTCGGGGGTGTTCATCCGGCCCGACGGCAGGGACTTGGCCTTGTTCTCCAGGAAGGCGGGCGAGGCGTGGGTGAGCACGTTCTCGGTGAGGGTCTGGCCGGGGACGACCTCGTTGACCAGGATCCCCGCGGGGCCCAGTTCCCAGGCGAGGCTGCGGACCAGCCCGAACAGCCCCGACTTGGCGGCGCCGTACGCGCCCGCGCCGATCATCCCGGAGTTCGCGAGCCCGGCGCCGACGAGCACGATGCGGCCCCAGTCGCGGCCGCGCATGTGCGGCAGGACGGCCTGGATGGTGTGGAAGACGGCGTCGACCGAGGTGCGCAGGACCCGCTGCCACTGCTCGACCGGGACCTCCTCGAAGGCGGGCATCTGCCGGCCGGGCCGCGGGATCGCGTCGCCCCACTCCACCGCGCTGGCGACGAGCACGTCGATGCCGCCCCACTCGGCGCCGACCGCGGCGACGGCGGCGCGGATCGAGTCCTCGTTGGCGAGGTCGTAGCGGACCACGTAGGGCGTGCCGCCGGCGGCGGCGACCTGCTCGGCCGTCTCCTTCGCGCCCGCCTCGTCGGAGTGGTAGGTGATCGCGACGCGCGCGCCCTCCGCCGCGTAGGCGACGGCGGTGGCCCGGCCGATGCCCCGGGAGGCGCCGGTGACGAGCACCACCTTGTCCGTGAGATCCGTCTTCATCGTCCTGCCTTCGTGGTCTGGTGGGCGCTGTGGGCGGTGTCCGGTCCGGCGCCGATGCTCTGCCCGTGCCGGAAGAAGCCTTCGGGGTCGTAGGCGCGCTTGATGTCGCGCAGCCGGGGGGCGTTCTCCGCGTAGTGGTCGCCCTCCCAGTCCGCCGGCACCCGCGAGCTGGGGAAGTTGATGTACGAGCCGGTGGCCAGCGGGGCGAGGGCCGCGCCGCAGCGGTCGGCCCACTCGTCGAGCTCGGCCGGGCCCCGGGCCGCCGACTCCTCGTCGCGCGTGGCGATCTGGAAGCCCGTCAGGAACTGGGCGTCGCGGTGGACGTACGCGGTCTCGGTGCGGCCGACCCGGTTGGCCGCGCCGCCGAGCGCGATGCACAGCAGGTAGCGCTCGTTGTCGAGGTCCGGGTTCCAGGCCCCCAGCAGGGACTCGGCCTCGGTGTGCGTCACGGGCCGGCCGGTGAGCCGGTAGGCCTGCCGGGTGTACGGGTGACGGTGGCCGATCGCGTCCGGGTGGGTGCCGGTGCGGTGGCACTGCTGGACGGTCTTGGATCCGCACAGCGCCTCGTGCATGACCTCGGCGTACGCTCCGGGCGCGCCGACCTCGCGGTGCACGGGCTTGGTGCCGGCGGCCTCGGTGAGTTCGTCGAGGGCCCGCTCCAGTTCCTCGGGCGCCCCGTGGTGCACGCCCCAGATCTTGACGATCGGCTTGCCGCCGGGCCCGAACATGCCTGGCAGTACGACCAGGGAGGTGCCGAGGTCCTCGCAGGCCGCGGCGGCCCAGGCCTGCCAGGCGGCCAGTACGCCGGGGGCGTCCTCGTAGGACCACAGGGTCTCGAAGGCGGTCAGCAGCGGGGCGTCGACGGGCCGCAGCTCGAACTCGGTGACGATGCCGAAGTTCCCGCCGCCGCCACCGCGCAGCGCCCAGTACAGGTCGGGGTGCTCGTCGGCGCAGGCGCGGACGGTCCGCCCGTCGGCGAGGACGACCCGGGCGGAGAGGATCCGGTCGCTGGCGACGCCGAACTTGCGGGTCTGCCAGCCCAGTCCGCCGCCGGTCAGGAAGCCGCCCTGGCTGACGGTGGGAAAGGTGCCGGTGACGATCTGGCGTCCCTGTGCCTTGAGGGTGTCGAGCGCGTCGAGGGACTGCACGCCGGCGCCGATGCGCACGGCGGGGCCGTCGGCGACGGCGTGGTTCATCCGGGACAGGTCGATGACCAGGCCGGTGCCGGTGGACCAGCCGTTGAAGCTGTGGCCGGAGCCGCGCACGTGCGCCCGTACGCCGGTGTCCTGGGCGTGCCGTACGCAGGCGAGGACGTCCTCGTGGGACTCGCAGTAGGCGACCGCGTACGGGGTCACCGAGTCGTACTCGGTGTTCTGCAGCTGCCTGGCGAGCCGGTACCCCGGATCGGACGGGAGAACCAGCTCACCCTTGAGTTCGTCGCGCAGCATGGGGGTTCTTTCCTCCGTGAGTTCCCGGTCCGGGGTACGAGACGGGTCGGCCCGTCCGGCTACTTGTCGATGCCGAACTTGCGGGCGCTGACCTTGGAGCCCTCGTGGCCGCGCAGCAGGTCGCCCTTGGGCGAGTAGAAGTTGGCGCCGCCGGTGCCGACCCACTCGTCGTCGGAGACGAACTCGCCGGTGACGAAGACGTGCGCCTCGCCGACGTGCTCGCCCTCGGGGCTGACGGCGAGGATGTGGAAGTTGTAGTGGAAGGAGTCCGGTCCGGTGGACTCCCAGTTGCCCAGGCCGATGTTCTTGGCGTTGACCTGGTAGCAGGTGACGCCGCCGTCACCGGTGAAGGACGCCAGTCCGAACACGGACTTACCGTCGTCCTCCAGCTCCGTGGTCCAGGTTCCGACCAGCCTCGCGTCGGTCATGGCGATTCTCCTGACATGGGTTTCGGTTTGCGTGGTGTGCCGTCGATACGGTGCCGCCCCGGGCTGGAGCCGTACTTGAACGGCCCTTCAGCGGGCGGGCCCGGTCATCTGCCGCGCCACATCCCGGCGCAGGCGTGCGGGTTGCGGTGGGTGCGGTGCCAGCCGCTGCCGGTGACCCCGGCGTCCGCGGCGGGCGCCTGCGCGGCGGCGGCCCGCCGGGCCAGCAGGGACGTCAGGACGGTGGTGAGGGCGGCGGTCTCCTCCGCGGAGGGGTTGCCGCCGGTGATCTTCCAGGTGGTGGTCATGCGTCTGCCTCCTCGTGTCCCGGAGCAGCGGCTCACACCGGCGGGTTGCCGTGCTTGCGGGACGGGATGTCGGCGTACTTGGAGCGGAGCATCGCGAGCGAGCCGATGAGCGCGGAGCGGGTCTCGGCCGGGTCGATGACGTCGTCCACCAGGCCGCGCTCGGCGGCGTAGTAGGGGTGCATCAGCTCGGTCTGGTACTCCTTGATCTTCTGCGCCCGCTCGGCGTCCGGGTCCTCGGCCGCCGCGATCTCCCGCCGGAAGATGACGTTGGCCGCGCCCTCGGCGCCCATCACGGCGATCTCGTTGCTGGGCCAGGCCAGGGAGACGTCGGCGCCGATGGAGCGCGAGTCCATGACGATGTAGGCGCCGCCGTAGGCCTTGCGCAGGATCAGCTGGATCCGCGGGACGGTGGCGTTGCAGTAGGCGTACAGCAGCTTCGCGCCGTGCCGGATGATGCCGTTGTGCTCCTGGTCGACGCCGGGCAGGAAGCCGGGTACGTCGACGAGGGTGACCAGCGGGATGCTGAAGGCGTCGCAGAACTGCACGAAGCGGGCGGCCTTTTCGCTCGCGTGGATGTCGAGGACCCCGGCCATCGCGGAAGGCTGGTTCGCGACGATCCCGGTGACGTGTCCGTCGAAGCGGGCCAGCGCGCACACGACGTTCTGCGCCCAGGCCGGCTGGGTCTCGAAGTACTCGCCGTCGTCGACGATCTCCTCGATGACCTTGCGGATGTCGTAGGCCTGGTTGGGGTTGGCCGGGACAAGGCCGGCGAGGGCGTCGGTGCGCCGGTCGGTGGGGTCGTCGGACTCTTCGCGGGGCGCGGTCTCGCGGTTGTTGGACGGCAGCAGCGACAGCAGGAACCGTACGTCGGCGAGGCAGCTCTCCTCGTCGTCGTAGGCGAAGGCCGCCACGCCGGAGACCGCCGCGTGGACGTCCGCGCCGCCGAGGCCGTTCTGGGTGATCTCCTCGCCGGTCACCGCGCGGACCACGTCCGGGCCGGTGATGAACATCTGCGAGGTCTCGCGGACCATGAACACGAAGTCGGTCAGCGCCGGGGAGTACGCGGCGCCGCCCGCGCACGGGCCCAGCATCACCGAGATCTGCGGTATGACGCCCGAGGCCCGGGTGTTGCGCTGGAAGATGCCGCCGTAGCCGGCGAGGGCGGTGACGCCTTCCTGGATACGGGCTCCCGCGCCGTCGTTGAGGCTGACCAGGGGGGCGCCGGCGGACTGCGCGAGGTCCATCACCTTGTGGATCTTCTGCGCGTGGGCCTCGCCGAGGGCGCCGCCGAAGATGCGGAAGTCGTGCGCGTACACGAAGACGGTCCGCCCGTGGACCGTGCCCCAGCCGGTGACGACCCCGTCGGTGTAGGGCTTCTTGTCCTCCAGCCCGAATCCGGTGGCCCGGTGCCGGCGCAGGGCCTCGATCTCGTGGAACGAGCCCTCGTCGAGCAGCAGCTCGATGCGCTCCCGCGCCGTCAGCTTGCCCTTGGCGTGCTGGCGTTCGGTGGCCTTGGGGTCGGGCCCGGCCACGGCCTGGGCCTTGATGTCGGCCAGTTCCGCGGCACGGTCCTGGATGCGGGCGGGGGCGACGTCAGTGATGCTCACGGGTTTCCTCCGGGACTGTAGGGAGGGGGAGGTGTGCGGGTGCGACCGGGCGGCTGGCCCGCGGGGTGCGGCCGGGGTTCACTGCCACAGGCCGATCAGCTGCCGGAACAGGGCCGTCTCGGTCTCGTCGAACGGGAGATCCGGGCGGAGCCTCTCCGGGTGCCGGGGAGGCGGCCCCTGCGGGACGCTCGTCTCGTCCGGCGGGAACCAGACCCAGATGCTGCCCGCCGCGACCAGCATCTTGTAGACGGCGTGGAGCACTCGGTGCGGTCTCATACGCGCGGCCTCCGTTCTGTGGGCCGGGAACGCACTTCGGAACCAGCCAACCCTCGCCCGGCGCCCTCGACGTCCCGTGGAAGTCCGCTTGAGGACCGGTCTCGGGTGCGCCGGTGCGCGTACAGGGCCGTGAGGGCCGCCGCCACGGTGACCAGGCCGCCCGTGTACAGGCCGGAGCGTGCCCCGTAGTGCTCGCAGAGCCAGCCGACGAGCAGGGCGCCGAGCGGGGTGGACCCCTGAAGGATCATGGTGTAGAGGGCCAGTACGCGGCCTCGGTAGCGCGGGTCGCTGCCCAGTTGGATGCGGTGGTTGGCGGCCTGGGCGAAGGAGATGGTGGCGAAGCCGGTGGCCGCCAGCAGGGGGATCGCGAGGGCGTAGCTGGGCGCGAGGCCGCTGGCGGTCTCCAGGACGCCGAAGGCGAGGGCTGCGCCGATGACCAGTCCGGGGCCGGGCCGGCCGCGGCGGGCGGTGCCGGCGAAGGCGCCGAGCAGGGAGCCGGCCGCCATGGCGGTGGTCAGCAGCCCGAAGCTGGCCGATCCGGAGTGGAAGACGGTCTTGGCGAGCAGCGGCAGGGTGAGCGCGAAGTTGAAGCCGAACATGCCGACGGCGGCGACGAGGCCGAGCGGCATGACGAGGTCGGGCCTGCCCCTGATGTAGCGCAGGGCGTCGGCGATCCTGGCGCCGCCCGGGGCGGCCCCGGTGCGCTGCAGCTCCTTCGTGCGCATCATCATCAGACTGGCGACGGTGGCCAGGTAGCTGAGCGCGTTGAGCAGCATCACCGGTCCGGTGGAGTCGGATCCGCTGATCAGGAGCCCGGCGAGGGCGGGGCCGAGGATGCGCGCGGTGTTGAAGTACGCGGCGCTGAGCGCGGAGGCGTTGGGCAGCAGATCGCTGCCGACGAGCTCGCTGACGAAGGACATCCGGGTGGGCGACTCGATGGCGGACACGGCGCCCAGGGAGCCGGCGAAGACGAGGATGACCGGCAGGCTCGCCCGCCCCGCCAGCACCACGAGGGCGAGGAGGAGGGCGAGCAGCCCGGCCGCGAGGTTCGCGAGGATCAGCAGCTTGCGCTTGTCGTACCGGTCGGCGAGCCGTCCCCCGTACAGGGTCAGGAGCAGCGTCGGGGTGAACTGCACGGCCGTGACGAGCCCGAGGGCGGTGGCCGAGTCGCCGCTGAGCGACAGCACCAGCCAGTCCTGGGCGACGAACATCATCCAGGTGCACATCACGGACAGCAGCTGGCCGGTGGCGAAGAGCCGGAAGTTGCGTACGGACAGGGACTGGAACACGTCAGTAGCGGTAGTGGTCCGGCTTGTACGGGCCCTCGACGGGGACGCCGATGTAGTCGGCCTGCTCCTGGCGCAGGGTGGTGAGCCTGACGCCGAGGGCGTCGAGGTGGAGGCGGGCGACCTTCTCGTCGAGGTGCTTGGGGAGCACGTAGACGTCGGTCGGGTACTCGGCCGGCTTGGTGAAGAGCTCGATCTGGGCCAGCGTCTGGTCCGCGAAGGAGTTCGACATCACGAACGACGGGTGACCGGTCGCGTTGCCCAGGTTCAGCAGACGGCCCTCGGACAGCACGATCAGGACCTTGCCGTCGGGGAACTTCCACGTGTGGACCTGCGGCTTGACCTCGTCCTTCACGATGCCCTCAACCTTGGCCAGACCGGCCATGTCGATCTCGTTGTCGAAGTGGCCGATGTTGCCCACGATCGCCTGGTGCTTCATCTTGACCATGTCCGAGGCCATGATGATGTCCTTGTTGCCCGTGGTCGTGATGAAGATGTCCGCCGTCTCCACCACGTCGTCCAGCGTCGCGACCTGGTAGCCGTCCATCGCCGCCTGCAGCGCACAGATCGGGTCGATCTCGGTGACGATGACACGCGCGCCCTGGCCGCGCAGCGACTCCGCGCAGCCCTTGCCGACGTCGCCGTAGCCGAAGACCACGGCGGTCTTGCCGCCGATGAGGACGTCGGTGGCGCGGTTGATGCCGTCGATCAGCGAGTGGCGGCAGCCGTACTTGTTGTCGAACTTCGACTTGGTGACGGCGTCGTTCACGTTGATCGCCGGGAAGAGCAGCGAGCCCGCCTGGTGCATCTCGTAGAGGCGGTGGACACCGGTGGTGGTCTCCTCGGTCACGCCGCGGATCTCCGCCGCCAGCGCCGTCCAGTCGAGGGTGGTCTTCCCCAGCAGGTCCAGGACCAGCGCCATCTCCTCGTTGTCCGCGGTGGACGGGTCGGGAACGGCGCCGGCCTTCTGGTACTCGACGCCCTTGTGGACCAGCAGGGTGGCGTCACCACCGTCGTCGAGGATCATGTTGGGGCCCACGTGGCCCGGCCAGGTCAGCGCCTGCTCCGTGCACCACCAGTACTCCTCCAGCGTCTCGCCCTTCCAGGCGAAGACGGGGATCCCGGCCGCCGCGATCGCCGCCGCCGCGTGGTCCTGCGTCGAGTAGATGTTGCACGACACCCAGCGGACCTCCGCGCCGAGAGCCACCAGCGTCTCGATGAGCACGGCCGTCTGCACGGTCATGTGCAGGGAGCCGGTGATGCGCGCCCCGGCCAGCGGCTGGGCGGCCGCGTACTCGGCGCGGATCGACATCAGGCCCGGCATCTCGTGCTCGGCGAGCGTGATCTCCTTGCGGCCGAACGCGGCGAGGGAGAGGTCGGCGACCTTGAAGTCGGTGAACTCGGCTGTGGGCTGGCTGGGCATGGACTACTCCGGTGTGTGGACGTCGAGGTTCAGGGTCAGTTGACGTTCAGGTTCTGGTGGATCTCTCGGGTCGCCGTGGAACGGTTGAGGGTGATGTAGTGCAGGCCCGGGGCGCCCTCGGCAAGCAGCCGTTCGGCCATCGCGGTCGCGTACTCCACCCCGACGGCGTGGCCCGCGGCCGGGTCGTCGCGCACCGCGTCCAGGCGCCGGGCGAGGTGCTCGGGGAAGCGGGCGTCGCTCAGCTCGGCGAACCGGCGGATCTGCCGTACGTCGGTGGCGGGCATGATTTCGGGGATCACCGGTGTGAGGCAGCCGACGGCGGCCAGCCGGTCGCGCAGCCGCAGGTAGTCCTCCACCTGGAAGAACATCTGCGTGATCGCGTAGTCGGCGCCCGCCTGGCACTTGGCCGCGAAGTGCCGGATGTCCTCGGTCCAGCCCGGGGACCGCGGGTGGCGCTCGGGGAACGCGGCCACGCCGACGGTGAAGTCGCCCAGTCGGCGGATCAGGCTGACCAGTTCGTGCGCGTGCGTGAAGCCCTGCGGGTGCGGGGTCCACACCCCCTTCGGGTCGCCCGGCGGGTCCCCGCGCAGGGCGAGCACGTCCCGGATCCCCGCGTCCGCGTACTGGCCGATGATGTGTCGCAGCTCGGCGACCGAGTGCCCGACCGCCGTCAGGTGGGCCACCGGGCGCAGCGTGGTCTCGGTCGCGATCCGCTTGGTGACCTCGACCGTACGGTCGCGGGAGGAACCTCCCGCCCCGTACGTGACGGAGACGAAGGACGGCGCGAGGGCCTCGATCCGCCGGATCGCGTCCCAGAGCGTGCGCTCCCCCGCTTCGGTCTTCGGCGGGAAGAACTCGAACGAGAAGGAGCGCCGGCCACTGGCCAGCAGTTCGCGTACGTCGGGGCGGGGGCGCGCGGGTGCGGGCTCGGGGGACGGGAGCGCGGGGCGCTCGGTGAGGACTGCTGCCATGACTCGGTTCCCTTCGGCGTCCGGAGAGGTCAGCGCGCGTTGAAGTACGAGGCTTCGGGGTGGTGGATGACGATCGCGTCGGTGGACTGCTCGGGGTGGAGCTGGAACTCCTCCGAGAGGTGGACACCGATGCGCTCCGGCCGGAGCAGGTCGGCGATCTTCGCGCGGTCCTCCAGGTCGGGGCAGGCCGGGTAGCCGAGGGAATAGCGGCAGCCCTGGTACTCGGTGCGGAACATGCCGTCCATGGACGCCGGGTCGGATCCGGTGATGCCCAGTTCGCCGCGGACCCGGGCGTGCCAGTACTCGGCGAGGGCCTCGGCGAGCTGCACGGAGAGCCCGTGCAGCTCCATGTACTCGCGGTAGGCGTCGGCGGCGAACAGCCGGGCCGTCTCCTCGCCGATGCGGCTGCCGACGGTGACGACCTGGAGGCCGACGACGTCGGTCTCGCCGGATTCCTCGGGCCGGAAGAAGTCGGCGAGGCACAGGCGGCGGCCGCGGCCCTGGCGCGGGAAGGTGAAACGGGTCCGTTCGGATCCGTTCTCGTCGAGGATGATCAGGTCGTCGCCCTTGGACACGCAGGGGAAGTAGCCGTGCACGACGGCCGCTTCGAGCAGCCCGTCGGTGTGCAGCCGGTCCAGCCAGCCGCGCAGCCGGGGCCGGCCGTCCGTCTCGATGGTCTCGGCGTCCTTGAGGCCCCACTGGCCCTTGAACAGGGCGGTCTCGTCCAGCCAGGAGGCGTAGTCCTTGAGCGGGACGCCCTTGATGACGCGCGTGCCCCAGAACGGCGGCGTGGGCACGGCGTTGTCGACGGCCACGTCCGAACGCCCGCCGGGCTCGGGCTCCGCCACCAGGAAGGGAGTGTCCCGCTTGGGCACGCGGCGCTGTTTGAGGGGCGGCAGTTCGACGCCGGGGACGCCGCGTTTGACGCCCATGAGGGCGTCCATCAGGCGCAGGCCTTCGAAGGCGTCGCGGGCGTAGCGGACTTCGCCCTCGTAGATCTCGTGGAGGTCCTGTTCGACGTAGGCGCGGGTCAGCGCGGCGCCGCCGAGGATCACCGGGTAGTCGGCGGCCAGCTTGCGCTGGTTCAGCTCCTGAAGGTTCTCCTTCATGATGACCGTCGACTTCACCAGGAGCCCGGACATCCCGATCACGTCGGCCTTGTGCTCGGCCGCGGCCTCCAGGATCGCCGAGACCGGCTGCTTGATGCCGATGTTGACGACGTTGTAGCCGTTGTTGGTCAGGATGATGTCGACGAGGTTCTTGCCGATGTCGTGGACGTCACCGCGGACGGTGGCCAGCACGATCGTGCCCTTGCCGTCGGCATCGGTCTTCTCCATGTGCGGTTCGAGATGGGCAACGGCCGTCTTCATGACCTCCGCGGACTGGAGCACGAAGGGCAGCTGCATCTGGCCGGAGCCGAAGAGCTCGCCGACGACCTTCATCCCCTCCAGGAGGGTGTCGTTGACGATGTCCAGGGCGGGACGGGTCCGCAGGGCCTCGTCGAGGTCGGCCTCCAGGCCGTTCTTCTCGCCGTCGATGATGCGCCGCTGCAGACGCTCGTCCAGCGGCAGCGCGAGGAGCTCCTCCGCCCGCCCGTCCTTCAACGACTTCATGTTGACGCCCTCGAAGAGGGCCATCAGCTTCTGCAGGGGGTCGTAGCCCTCGCCCCGCCGGTCGTAGATGAGATCCAGGGCGACCGTGACCTGCTCCTCCTCGAACCGGGCGATCGGCAGGATCTTCGACGCGTGGACGATCGCCGAGTCCAGGCCGGCCTTGACGCACTCGTCCAGGAACACCGAGTTCAGCAGGACGCGCGCGGCCGGGTTGAGGCCGAAGGAGATGTTCGACAGACCGAGGGTGGTCTGGACGTCCGGGTGGCGGCGCTTGAGCTCGCGGATCGCTGCGATCGTCGCGATGCCGTCGCCCCGCGACTCCTCCTGGCCCGTGCAGATCGTGAAGGTCAGCGTGTCGATGAGGACGTCCGACTCACGGATCCCCCAGTTGGAGGTCAGGTCCGTGATCAGGCGCTCGGCGATGGCGACCTTGTGCTCGGCGGTACGGGCCTGGCCGTCCTCGTCGATGGTCAGCGCGATCAGCGCCGCGCCGTGCTCCTGCGCCAGCCGGGTGACCTTCGCGAACCGGGACTCGGGACCGTCACCGTCCTCGTAGTTGACGGAGTTGATGACCGCGCGGCCGCCCAGCTTCTCCAGGCCCGCCCGGATGACGGGAACCTCCGTCGAGTCCAGCACGATCGGCAGCGTCGAAGCCGTCGCGAACCGCCCGGCCAGCTCCTCCATGTCCGCGACGCCGTCACGGCCCACGTAGTCGACGCACAGGTCGAGCATGTGCGCACCCTCACGGATCTGGTCCCGCGCCATCTCCACGCAGTCGTCCCAACGGGCCTCCAGCATCGCCTCACGGAACTTCTTCGACCCGTTCGCGTTCGTCCGCTCCCCGATCGCCATGTACGAGGTGTCCTGCCGGAACGGCACCGTCTGGTACAGCGAAGCCGCACCCGGCTCCGGCTGCGGCTTCCGCCCGGTGACGGCCGCACCCCGCACCCGCTCCACCACCTGCCGCAAGTGCTCCGGCGTCGTACCACAGCAGCCGCCCACCAGCGACAGCCCGTACTCACGGACGAAGGTCTCCTGCGCGTCGGCGAGCTCGGCCGCCGACAGGGGGTAATGCGCCCCCTCACTCGTGAGCACGGGCAGCCCGGCGTTCGGCATGCAGGAGAGCGGGATGCGGGCGTTGCGCGCCAGATAGCGCAGGTGCTCGCTCATCTCGGCCGGACCGGTCGCGCAGTTCAGGCCGATCATGTCGATGCCCAGCGGCTCCAGCGCCGTCAGCGCCGCACCGATCTCCGAACCCAGCAGCATCGTGCCGGTCGTCTCCACGGTCACCGAACAGATCAGCGGGACGGTGACACCGAGCGCCTCCATGGCGCGGCGGGCACCGATCACCGAGGACTTGGTCTGCAGGAGGTCCTGGGTGGTTTCCACGAGCAGCGCGTCGGCGCCGCCGGAGAGCAGGCCCTCGGCGTTGATCTGGTAGGCGTCGCGGATCTTCGCGTAGGTGATGTGGCCGAGGGTGGGCAGCTTGGTGCCCGGGCCCATCGAGCCGAGGACCCAGCGCTGCTGCCCCGTGGAGGCGGTGAACTCGTCGGCGACCTCACGGGCGATGCGGGCACCGGACTCCGACAGCTCGTGCACCCGCTCCGCGATGTCGTACTCGGCGAGCGCCGCGAAGTTCGCGCCGAAGGTGTTGGTCTCGACGCAGTCCACGCCCACCGAGAAGTACGCCTCGTGCACGGTGCGCACGATGTCGGGGCGGGTGACGTTGAGGACCTCGTTGCAGCCCTCCAGCTGCTGGAAGTCCTCCATCGTGGGGTCCTGCGCCTGGAGCATCGTCCCCATGGCTCCGTCGGCGACGACCACCCGGGTGGCCAGCGCCTCGCGCAACTCGTCGGCCCGGTTCACGACGCACCTCCCAGGGACCCCAGCACGCCGTCCAGCCGCTGCTCCGCCGCGGGCCCGTACACCGCCCGGACCGTGCCGAGCAGTCCGGCGGGCTCGACCTCGTACGCCTGCGAGCCGACGGCCCGCAGCACCAGTGCCGCCATCGCGCAGCCGAGCTGGCCGGCGGCCTCCAGCGGCAGCCCCTTGCTCACCGCGGCGAGGAAGCCGGAGCGGAAGGCGTCTCCGACGCCCGTCGGGTCCTCGGCGGGCACGTCCGGTACGGCTCGCACCGTGAGGACGGGAACGCCTTCGCTGTCGATGCGCACGCCCTTCGAGCCGAGGGTGGTCACCCAGGTGCCGACCCGGGCGAGCACGTCCTCGACGCTCCACTCGGCCCGCTCGCGCAGCAGCGCGGACTCGTACTCGTTCGTGAAGAGCCAGCGGGCCCCGTCGATCAGGCCCCGCACCTCGTCCCGGGAGAGGCGGGCCAGCTGCTGGGAGGGGTCGGCCGCGAAGGGGATGCCGAGCCGGCGGCAGTCCTCGGTGTGACGGACCATCGCGGCCGGGTCGTTGGGCGAGACGAGGACCAGGTCCAGGGGGCCGCCGCGAGCGATGACCTCGCGCAGGTCGATCTCGGCGGCCTCCGCCATCGCGCCCGCGTAGAAGGAGGCGATCTGGTTGGAGTCCTGGTCGGTCATGCACATGAAGCGGGCGGTCTGGTGCCCGGCGGAGACGCGCACTCCGCCGGTGTCCACGCCGTGCTCCTTCAGCCACACCTCGTACTCGCCGAAGTCGGGGCCGACGGCGCCGACGAGTACCGGGTCCAGCCCCAGTACGCCGAGCCCGTAGGCGATGTTGGCCGCCACCCCGCCCCGCCGGATCTCCAGGGAATCGACCAGGAAGGACAGGGAGACGTGCTCCAGCTGGTCGGGGAGCAGCTGGTCGACGAACCGGCCCGGAAAGGCCATGAGGTGATCCGTGGCGATGGATCCTGTCACCGCTATACGCACGTTCTCTCCTGAAGGCAGGTGGGGGCCGGACTCTCGCCGGGGCGGGGCGCGGGCGGGGCGGGGCGCTGTCAGCGGGCGGCGGCGGCCTTGAGCGCCTCGGCCCGGTCGGTGCGCTCCCAGGTGAAGTCGGGCAGCTCGCGGCCGAAGTGGCCGTAGGCGGCGGTCTGGGCGTAGATCGGGCGCAGCAGGTCCAGGTCGCGGATGATCGCGGCCGGGCGCAGGTCGAAGACCTCGCCGATGGCGTCCTCGATCCGGTCGGTGGCGACCGTCTCCGTGCCGAAGGTCTCGACGAAGAGACCGACGGGCTCGGCCTTGCCGATCGCGTACGCGACCTGGACCTCGCAGCGCGAGGCGAGCCCGGCGGCGACGACGTTCTTCGCGACCCAGCGCATCGCGTACGCGGCGGAGCGGTCGACCTTGGACGGGTCCTTGCCCGAGAAGGCGCCGCCGCCGTGGCGGGCCATGCCGCCGTACGTGTCGATGATGATCTTGCGGCCGGTCAGGCCGGCGTCGCCCATCGGGCCGCCGATCTCGAAGCGGCCGGTCGGGTTGACCAGCAGCCGGTAGCCCTCGGTCTCCAGCTTGATGCCGTCCTGCGCCAGCTGGGCCAGCACGTGGTCGACCACGTGCTCCTGGATGTCGGGGGTCAGCAGCCCCACCAGGTCGATGTCGGAGGCGTGCTGCGAGGACACGACCACGGTGTCCAGGCGCACGGCCCTGTCGCCGTCGTACTCGATGGTGACCTGCGTCTTGCCGTCCGGGCGCAGGTACGGGAGCGTGCCGTTCTTGCGGACCTCCGAGAGCCGGCGCGAGAGCCGGTGCGCGAGGTGGATCGGCAGCGGCATCAGTTCCGGGGTCTCGTCGCAGGCGTAGCCGAACATCAGGCCCTGGTCGCCGGCGCCCTGCTTGTCGAGCTCGTCGCCGTCCTCACCTGCGGCGGCGCCCTCGACCCGCTGCTCGTACGCGGTGTCCACCCCCTGCGCGATGTCCGGGGACTGCGCGCCGATCGAGACGGACACACCGCAGGAGGCGCCGTCGAAGCCCTTGGCCGAGGAGTCGTAGCCGATCTCCAGGATCCTGTCGCGGACGAGCTGCGCGATCGGCGCGTACGCCTTCGTCGTCACCTCTCCCGCGATGTGCACCAGACCCGTGGTGATGAGGGTCTCCACGGCCACGCGCGAGGCCGGGTCCTCGGTGAGGAGCGCGTCGAGGATCGTGTCGCTGATCTGGTCGGCGATCTTGTCGGGGTGGCCCTCGGTCACGGATTCCGAGGTGAACAGACGGCGGGACATGTCACTCCTGATGGGTTGGGACAGAGAGCACGGAGGAGACGGAAGGGACGTGGACGTCATACGGTGCCCAGCCGCGGGCGGCGCGCCGCGGCCGTCAGCGCCCGGGCCAGCGACCGCAGCAGGCCGGTCCCGCCGTCCGCGGCGCCGGCGACGGCGACCAGCGGCGGTTGCCAGCCGTGCGCGGCGATCCGCTCGGCGGCCCGCCAGGCGGCGTCGCCCGCACCGGAGGCCCCGCCGAGCCACACCGGCTCCCCGCGGGCGAGCGCGGGGCGCAGGGCCTGCAGGTACAGGGCCGGGTCGTCCCCGGCGGGCAGGGTGACCAGGGCCTGCGGACCGTCGTAGAACTCGGGGAGGCCGTCGTAACACCCGGGCGGCGAGCCCGGCGCCGGCAGCAGGCAGATCGTGCCCGCCCCGGGACGGGCGGCCGCGCGCAGGACGCGCGCCGCGGCTGCCGGGCGGGGCCGCACCCGCGGTACGGGGATGCCGTCGAGCAGTTCCAGGGCCCCGGACACGTCCAGGGCGCCCCGGCCGTCGGGCAGGGTGCGCAGCAGCAGGGCCGCCTGGGAGAGCAGGCCGGCCGCGTCGGCGTCCTGGAACCTGGCCCGGTCGTGGACCGAGGTCAGGACCAGTCCGCCCGAGGTGTCGTGGTGGGCGAAGAGGGTGAACGGCAGGGCGGTGTGCGCCGCGAGCACCTCCGGCGGGTCCAGCTGTACGCCCGCTTCGGCGAGTTCGTCCACGACGGCGTCGCGCCCCGGTCCCGTACCGGAGGAGCCCCAGCCGGTGTGGGCGGCGGCGGCCTGCGGTTCGAAGACGACGAGGGACTCGAAGGGCGCGGCCGCCGTGCCGCGGCGGCCGGTCCAGTCCTCGATCTGCCCGGCGGACACCCACTCGTAGGCCGCGCGGTCCAGCGCGTAGCCGCTGAGCGTGTCCAGCAGCAGGGCCACCGGCATGTGGGCCCGTACGGCCACGTCCAGCGGAAGGGAGTTGCCCAGCGCGCCGGAGAGCAGCTCGGCGCCGGCGAGGGTGATGCCGCGGCCCGAGACGGCCACCGAGAACGCGACGGCCACCGGGTCGGGGCGCCGCGCGCGAGCGGCGGCCCGGTACAGCAGCAGCGCCCACACCGCGTGCAGGGCGGTCGACTCGGTCGCCCCCTGCGCGGCTGCCCAGGCCCGCAGCCGCGCCGCCTCCAGCGGGGTGAGACGCGCGCGGTTGCGCCCGTGGCCGGGACCTTCCTGTGCCTCGCCCGCCCGGGTGCCTTGATCGTCGGACCGCACGGCGGGCAGGGTGACGGCGTCCGGCGGCGGGGCGGCCCGCCACCAGAACTCCCGTGCGGCCGAGGTGTCCTGGCGGGCCAGCCAGTGCGCGTGGTCGCGGACGTCGGGGCGGCGCTCGCCGCCCAGCGGCCTGCCGTCGGCGAGGTAGGCGCGCAGGAAGGCCCGCAGCAGGCCGCGCACGCTGCGCTCGTCGAGGAAGGCGCGGTGGTAGGTGAACAGGATGCGGGTGGGCCCGGACGGGCTCCCCGACCCGGGCGGCGCGTCCTCGTCCAGCAGCACGATGCGCAGCTGGCCTGGGTCGCGCAGGTCGAACTCGCGCAGCCGCTCGCGCAGGACGAGGGAGTGCCAGTCGGCGCCGCCGGCGCCGTGGTGCTCGATCCGCGGATCCACCCGCGGGTGGACGACCATCGACGGCGGTGCTCCCGCGGAGTCGGCCAGCGCGGTGCGCAGGGCCGCGTCACCGTCGTACAGCGTCCGCCATGCGGCGGTGAAGCGGGGCAGGTCCAGCGGCCCGTACCAGCGGGCCAGGAGCTGCTCGACGTGGAGTCCGGCGCCGGGGCGCACGAGCGTGTCGAGCAGCAGGTCCCGCTGGAGCGGGGACGCGGGTACGGCCGGCGGGCGCGGGCCGCGGCCGCAGTCGGCGGCCCGGGGGCGGCTGGCCGGGCCGGTGGAGCGGGTCCGGGGGCGCGGACGCGGGCGCGCGGGCGCCGCGCTGAGCAGGTCGGACAGCAGCCCGACGGGGTACGGGTGGGGCGCCACCGTCAGGGTGTGGTGGGTGTCCGAGTGCCGTTCCAGGGTGGGCTCGCAGGCCGGGAGGAGTGCGAGGGCCGCCTCCAGGTGTGCCGCCTCCAGCGGCCCGTGCAGCTCCAGCGAGGGCGGCGGGCCGGGCACGAGGACGACCGCCATGGCCGCGCTCATCGGAATCCTCCCTCCTTTTTCTTCTGCGTGTCTGACGTCGCTGTCTGGTGTCCGGTGTCCGGTGTCACGAGCCGTCCGGTGAGGTCAGCGGGCCCCCAGTTCCTCCTCCACGGCACCCATGAACCCTTCGTCGAGCATCGTTTCGACCGCGGTGTCCCGCGCGGAGTCCAGCCCGGTGTCATGACAGGCCGTGCTGAGCAGGTACCGCCTGAGCACCCGGTGCGTGGCGAACGACCACGCGCCGCCCCCGGCCGGGCTGCCGTCGGGCCCCAGGAGTCCGCCGTCGGCCAGGCCGAAGCCGAATTCCGTGAACCCCAGCCTCAGCCCTTGTCCCAGGGCCTTGGTGTAGGCCTCCTTGAGGGTCCACAGCCGGAGCATCTCGGCGACCTGCCGCTCCGGGGGCATCCGGTCCAGTTCGGCGGCCTCGGCGGGGATGCACACCCGGTCCCGCAGCAGCTCGAAGGACATCCGCCGGCCGGCCGGCTCCACGTCCACGCCGATCCGTCCGGTCCTGCTGACACCGACGGCGATGAGGTCCTCGGTGTGGCTGAGGCTGACGTCGATCTGGCTCATGCCGCGGATGTACGGGCGTCCGCCGATCCGGTACGACAGGTCCAGCGCGGCCGGATCGGTCCGCAGCGCCGCCGCCGCGGTGTACTTGACGACCATGCGCGAGGTGACGAAGCGGTAGCGGACCGCGGCGTCCGGGGTGCGCCGGTAACGCTGCCAGTCGCGGCCCAGCAGCGGTCGCAGCGAGGTGTCGGCGAGCGCCGCGGTCAGCCACTCCCCCCACGTCGCGTACACGACGACGCTGCCGCGACGTTCCAGTGCCGCGGAGACCGCTTCCCAGGGCCCGTCGGGGCCGGTGACGTGGATGGGCAGCGCGCCCGCGCGGTTCATCGGGTGAGCTCCGTACCTTCGAGGTCGCAGCTGCGGCCGGTGCGGTGCCGGCGGATCAGCTCGTCGAGCACCTGCGCCAGGCAGCCCTCGGGCAGGTCGGGCACGGCGATGCCGAGACGGCTGCCGATGCGCGTCAGCGCGAGTACGGCCCAGGCGGGGTCGGCGAGGAAGGCGTCCGTGCCGTCCTGCGCCTCCCAGACGCCGAGGACCGAGGCGGCCGCCAGGATCAGCGCGTACCGGTCGGTGAGCACGGCCACCCCGGGGCCGGCCAGCGCGGCCCGTTCGGCGGGCAGCGCCACGCAGTCCGCGCGCAGAGCCCGCAGTTCGTTCACGAAGCCGTCGGCGAGGTCACTGAGCGCGGCCATCTGCCCGCCGACCCGGCGGATCGTGGCGAGCCGGTCGGCCGCGCCCACCAGTGAGGCGGTGAGGAAGTCGTCGCCCCCGGCTATGCCCAGCAGCCGGTAGTCCAGGTCGGGCAGGCGCGCCCCGCCGCGGAACAGGCCGGGCGGTGGCTCGGGCACGCTGAACCAGGAACGGGAGGCCAGCGAGCGCAGCTGCGGGACGATGACGGCCTGGCAGGCGGCCGTTCCGGCGTGCCCGAGGCCGGCCACCGGCAGGTCGCGGACCAGCTTGTCGAGGGCGCCGTACTGCGCGTCACCGTGCGCGTAGCCGTGGCCGCCGAGCACTCCGGCGAGCTCCTCCAGGTTCTCGCGGAGCATGTCCGGTACGACGTACTTGACGGCCGCGGCCAGCACGTTGACGTGCTCGGGCAGCAGGCTCAGCGCGCGCAGCGACACGGTCGCCATGCTGTCGGCGGCCAGCAGGTCGGCGAAGACCCCGGCGAGCGGCTTGTGCCAGCGCCGGGCGACCGGAGCGGTGCGGCCCGCGGTGACGGCCCGTACGGCGGAGTGCAGGACGGTGTCCGCCGCGGCGACGGCGACGGCCGGGATCAGGCACCGGTTGACCTGGAAGGTGCGCAGGGCCAGGGCGACGCCCTCGCCCTCGCGTCCGACCAGGGTGTGCCGGGGCAGCAGGCAGTCGCTGAACTCCAGCCCGGAGAAGAGGCCGCCGCGCATGCCGGGCGTGGTGACGCGGGGCAGGTGGGCGAGGTGTCCGCGGGCGCGGGCGGCGGCGAGTACGTCGGCGTCGAGCAGGAAGACCGAGTGGCTGCGCGGGCCGCGGGCGGGCGCGGTCCGGGCGTAGACCGCGTACGCGCCGGACCGGGCGGCGTTCATGATGACGTCCTTGCGGCCGCTGAGCCGGTAGCCGCCGGGATCGGGATCGGCGGTGAACTCGTCGCGCAGGATGCCGTTCGCGTGGGCGATCTCGTGGTGGACGATCGAGGCCCGGCCTCCGGCGAGCAGCGGCGCGGCGGCCGTGGCCCGCTGCTCCGGGTCGCCCGCGGCCCAGACGGCGGCGGTGGCGAACAGCGAGGTGATCCCGTAACCGAAGCCGAGGGCGACGTCGCGGCGGAAGACGGGGCGCAGCACCTGCGCGAGCAGGTCGGCGCGGGTCAGCCGGCCGCCCGAGCCGACGGGCACGAACTCGGCTCCGAGCCCGGCCGCGGCGAGGAGTTCCTCGGTGGCGGCGGGCGGTTCGCGCCGGGCGTCGGCAGCGGCGAGGGCGGCGATGCCGTGCGGATTGGCGGGGTCGTGCGGGTCCCCGAGGAGGCTTTCCAGGCGGGCGGCGCGGGCGGCGGCATCGGCCGCGTGGGATGCATGGGGCGCAGGGGGCGCGGCCGTGGGTAGCCGGGGTTCCAGGGAGATCGTCATCGTGGTGCTCAACTCCCCGTTTCAGAGGGTACGGACGGCGGATTCCGCGTGCTGGGCGGCGCGGCCGAGGGTGGCGACGCTGTTGCGGCCGAGCGCCTCGCGTACGTATGCACGGGCCTGGGCGATGTCGGCGTCCGGGCCCAGCACCTCGGCGATCGCCTCCTCGCGCAGCAGGACGCTGTGCCGCGAGACGGCGGTGACGCCGGTCTCGTCGGGGAACAGCGACCATTCGCCGGTGTGCGCGGCGAGCAGGCGCGGTGTCGCCGTCTGCTTGTAGACGATCCGGTAGGCGTGCGGGAAGCAGATCCGGACGGACTCCGTGGTGTGCCGCGAGCCGTCGCCCGTGAGGGTGTCCACGCTCAGCAGCTGGATGCCGGGCACGTCCTCGGTCAGATTGACGCGGCTGACGTGCGGGAGGTGGGCGGGCCAGTCGTCGACTCCGTAGAGGAAGGAGTAGACGAGCTCCGGCGGCGCCTTGACCGTGACGCGGTCCTCGAAGGTGAGGAGGAGGTCGTCCAGGCTCGCCCAGTTCTCGGCGGTCTCCTTGATCCGGTCGAGTTCGGCCCTGCTGTTGGTGTCGGTGGCGCGCGCCAGCCAGGCCGCGTCGTCGGGCCGGTCCTCGGCCACGGTGAAGTCGTGGTCGAGCGTGAGCCGGGACCGCGTGGCGCCGAGCTCGTCCACGCTCCAGCGCCCGCCCATGGCCAGCGCCGGGGCCGCCGGGGTCTCCTGCCGGAAGTCGACGCGGCGGGCCACCGGGTCCATGGCGCGGCGGGAGAACCAGGACTTCACCTGGCCGTTGGCGGTGACCCACATCTGGAACCGGTCCTCGGTCCCGTCGAAGTCGAGCCGCTCCACGTGCACGCTGGGCGGCACGATCAGCGGCCACTGGGTGGTGTCGGCGATCAGCCCGTACACCACGCCCGCGGGTGCGGTCACGTCCACCGTGTACGTCTTGTGGAGCACTCGCTCACCTGACATCGGCCCGCCTCTCTCGCCCTGGACTCACGAATGTGCCCGAGGCCGCCGGAAGCGGGGTGGAAGGCCGCTTGAGAGCCGGTCAGGGACGGTCGGGACCATGTCCTCCCCGCACACGAACGGGGCGGCGTACGTCGACGGGGTGTCGGTGTACGCCGCCCTCGGGTGGCACGAGTTGCGGGAAGCGCCCGCGTGGTCATGGCGGTTATTTCGGGTCGTGGTTGAACTTCGAGGTCGACCAGCGGTAGCCGAGCACGGCCAGGCCGATGGACCAGGCGACCGCGAGCCACCCGTTGTGGCCGATCTCGGTGCCGAGCAGCAGCCCGCGCAGGGTCTCGATGACGGGCGTGAACGGCTGGTATTCGGCGATCGGCTGGAACCAGCCCGGCATCCCCTCGATCGGGGTGAACGCGCTGGAGATGAGCGGCAGGAGGATCAGCGGCATGGCGCTGTTGCTGGCCGCCTCCGCGTTCGGGCTGGCCATGCCCATCCCGACCGCGATCCAGGTGAGAGCCAGGGCGAAGAGGGCGAGCAGCCCGAACGCCGCCAGCCACTCCAGGGCCGTGGCGTCCTTGGACCGGAAGCCGATGGCCACGCCGACGGCGCCGACGAGGACCACGCTGGCGAGCGACTGCAGGACGCTGCCGACGACGTGCCCGATGAGCACGGAGCCGCGGTGGATCGCCATCGTACGGAAGCGGGCGATGATGCCCTCGGACATGTCGGTGGAGACGGACACCGCGGCTCCGATGACGGTGCTGCCGATGGTCATCAGCAGGATGCCCGGAACGACGTAGGCGATGTACCCGGCGCGGCCGGCGGCGCCTCCGCCGATGCCCGCGCTCATGGTGTCGCCGAAGATGTAGACGAAGAGCAGCAGCAGCATCACCGGGGTGAGCAGCAGGTTCAGGGTGAGCGACGGGTAGCGCCGGGCGTGCAGGAGGTTGCGGCGCAGCATCGTGGACGAGTCGCGCACGGCGAGGGAGAAGGAACTCATCGGACAGCCTCCTTGGGCTGGTTGTTCTGGCCGGGCACGGTGGAGCCGGTCAGGGCGAAGAAGACGTCGTCGAGGTCGGGGGTGTGCACGGTCAGCTCGTCGGCCTCGATGCCGGCCGAGTCCAGCAGGTTGAGGATGGAGCGCAGTTCGCGCTGGCTGCCGTCGCTGGGGAGCTGCAGGGCGAGTGATTCGTCGTCCCGGGAGGCCTCGCGCAGTGCGGACGCGGCGCGCCGGTAGGCGGCCGGGTCGGTGAAGCGGAGCCGGACGTGCCCGCCGGGGACGAGCCGCTTCAGCTCTTCGGCGGTGCCCTCGGCGGCGATCCTGCCGTCGTGGAGCACGGCGATGCGGTCGGCGAGCTCGTCGGCCTCCTCCAGGTACTGGGTGGTGAGGAAGACGGTGACCCCGCCCGTGACGAGCTCGCGGATGATCTGCCACATGTTGTGCCGGGACCGCGGGTCGAGGCCGGTGGTCGGCTCGTCGAGGAAGATGATCCGCGGGCTGCCGACCAGCGTCATGGCGATGTCCAGGCGGCGCTTCATGCCGCCGGAGTAGGTGGAGGCGGGCTTCTTCGCGGCCTCCGTGAGGTCGAACCGCTCCAGCAGCTCGGCGGTGACCCGCCGCCCCTCGCTCCTGGACAGGTGGTGCAGGTCCGCCATCAGCAGCATGTTCTCCTCGCCGGTGATCAGACCGTCCACGGCGGAGAACTGCCCGGTGACACCGATCCCGGCACGCACGGCCTGCGGGTCGGTGGCGACGTCGTGGCCGCCGACGTGGATCCGGCCACCGGCGGGGTCGGGGGAGATGAGGGTGGAGAGGATCTTCACGGCGGTGGTCTTGCCGGCGCCGTTGGGGCCGAGCAGGGAGAAGATCGTTCCTTCGGGGACGGCCAGGTCGACGCCGTCGAGGACGGTCTTGTCGCCGTAGGACTTGCGCAGCCCGTTCGCCGCGATGGCCAAGTTGGTCATGAGGGGTGCTCCTTCTACAGGCTGCGGGCGGTTTCAGAGGCTGCGGGCGGTGATGTCGCCGTAGGCGGTGGTCGCGTGGATGTTCAGGCCGGCGGCGCCGCCGTCGGTGTTGTTCAGTGCGTTGTGGATGCGGCCGTAGGAGGTGCCGGCGTCCAGGGACGCGGAGACTCCGCGGGCCGCGCCGACCGAGATCTCGCCCGCCTCGGTGCGCAGTTCGACCGTGCCGCGCACGGCCTCGGTGATGCGCAGGTCGCCCTTCTGGGTGCTGATCTGCGCCGGGCCGCCCAGGCGGCCGACCGTGATGTCACCGGCCTGGAGGGTGAGGCGGGCGCTGTCGGTCTCGTCGAGCTTGACGGTGGCCTGCGCGGCCTCGAAGGTGACGTCGCCGAGCCGGCCGACGCCCCGCAGTTCCGCGCTGGCCGCCTTCGCCTCGACGCGGGAGCCGGCCGGCAGCTGGACCGTCACCTCGACGGAACCGGAGTTGCCCAGGATCCGGTTCTTCGCCGCCGGGGCCGCGATCCGCAGGACGCCGTCGGCGTATCCGACCTCGATCTGCTCCGCCGCCGTCACGTCACGGCCCTTGGAGGCGTCCGCGGGCAGGACCTCGACCGTGGTGTCGGCCCGGTCCGCGGCGATGAACCGGATGCGCCCCGCGGGAATGTCCAGGACGGCGGCGACCGGGGCGGCGGTGTCGAACTTCAGCATGGCGTTTTCCTTTGACTCGCTGTTTCCGATGAGGGAAAAGCTACGTTGCGTTCAAAGACTGGGCAACATACTCGTTGCACAGAAATGCCATTACCGCAGGTGAAAGCCAGGAAATCGTTGCAACGGTCTAACGCCTAACGCAACAAACCCCACCCCATTCGTTGCAATGAATTGAAGGTGAACGCTATACTGGAGACACCAAGGACCACGAAGGAGACCGCGATGCCGGGAGGCAGACTCACCCAGCAGGAACGTCAGCAGATCGCGCTGGGACTGGCCGACGGCCTCGCCTACGCGGAGATCGCCAGACGCCTCGACCGCCCCACCTCGACCATCACGCGCGAGGTGATGCGCAACGGCGGCCCCACCGTCTACCGCGCCGACCTCGCCCACCGCGCCACCGAACGCCGCGCCCACCGCCGGCAGGCCGTATCCCGGGAGTCGGAGGCGGCCCCGCAGGCCCACGGGCGCGACGCCGAGGCCGTGCGCGAGTACGAGGAGGTGTTCACCACCGTCGTCACACAAACGGGCGCGCCCAAGATGATGTCCCGGGTGCTGGCCTGCCTCTTCACCACCGACTCGGGCAGCCTCACCGCGTCCGAACTCGTCCAGCGCCTCCAGGTCAGCCCGGCGTCCGTCTCCAAAGCGATCACGTTCCTGGAGAGCCAGGGCCTCATCCGCCGGGAACGCGACGAACGCCGCCGCGAGCGCTACGTCGTCGACGCCGACGTCTGGTACCAGTCGATGCTGGCCAGCGCCCGCGGCATCGCCCAACTCGTCGACACCGCACGGCAGGGCGTCGACGTCCTCGGCCCCGGTACCCCGGCCGCCACCCGCCTCGAGAACGTCGCCCGCTTCCTCGACTTCGTCGCCGAGAGCACCATCCGCGCCGCGGACCAGGCGCGCGACATCCTCCACACGAAACCCGGAACGACCACGGACAGCGCTGCCACGCCAGACCCGGACCGCTGACAGACAGACGGACAGACAGCCGCCCGCCTAAGCGGCCGAGGCCGCTTAGACCTTCGCGGCAGCGGGGCGGACGGTGAACAGGTCGGTCCGGACCCCGAGCGGATCGGTGCCGTGGGCGACCCTGCGGGCGATCCGGGCGCCGACCGGGGTGCGGCCGACGGCCGCGGCCGCCCAGGTGCGCGCGAAGTCCGCGAGCGGGCCGCCGCCCGCGCCGAACACCGCGCCGGTCTGGACCCGCTGCATCCGGTGCACCGCCTGCGCGACGGGCGAGCGCCGCCGCTGGTAGGGGGCGAGCCGCTCCCGGGAGACCTGGCCCGCGTTCAGCGCGTCGACCAGGACGGGATGCAGGGCGGCGGCGTCCTGAAGGGCCAGGTTGACGCCCTGGGCGCCGACGGGCCCGTGCGTGTGCGCGGCGTCCCCGAGCAGGACGAGGCCGTCGCGGGCCCAGTCCTCGGCGTGCGAGGCGAACACGTCGAGCAGGGTCAGCTGGGCCGGCGAGGACAGCTGTTCGTGCAGCAGATCGGCGAACTGCGGGAGCGTCCGGGTCAGTTCCCGGCGTACGTCGGTCATGCCCCGCGCGACGACGTCCCGCCAGCTGCCGTGCGGCAGGGTCCAGCCCACCCGCAGCCGGTCGGGATGGGACTCGTGGACGAGCACGACGCTGCCGCCGGCCCGGTGCACCCTGACCCTGCCCGTCGTGCGCCCGGGCGCGTGCAGCGAGAACCACACCGTGTCCTGGGCGAAGGCCTCCGAGCGCCCGGCGGCGATACCGGCGAGCGCGCGGGTCTTGGAGTACCGCCCGTCTGCGCCGACGACCACGCGGGCGCGGACCTCGGTGGGAGCGTGGTCGGGTCCGCGCGTGACCACTCCGGTGACCGGGGCGCCGGGGCGCTTCTCGACGAGCGACGCGAGCCGGTGGCCCTCCAGGTACGTGAACCCGGGCAGCGCACGGCAGGCATCGAGGAGTTCGCCGAGCAGGAAGGGCTGCGGCAGGGCCAGCAGGTGGTCGTACGGGGCGGGCAGGCGCCGGTAGTCGATGTCGAGCAGCAGCCGCCGCTCGCCCTGGACGACCTGGAACCCGTCCAGGACGCGCGAGCCGCGGCGCCGGGCCGGTGCCAGCACCCCGAGGTCGTCGAGGACGCGCTGCCCTCCGGGCTGCAGGATCTCGCCGTGGAAGTCCCGGCGGAAGGCGGTGGCCCGCTCGACCAGCGTGGTGCGCACCCCCGAGCGCAGCAGCATGAGGGTCAGGGCGAGGCCCGCCGGGCCCGCGCCGACGACGCACACGTCGCTCTCCCGTACCTCCGTTCCGCGCATGGCCCGCACGTCCATGTCAGACCGCGGCCCGGGAGGCGGACAGCGCCCGGTTGACCATGTCGAGGTAGCGGCGCGGGGTGTAGGCCTCGTCGAGCTCCTCCTCGTCGAGCATGACCGCGTAATCGCGCTCGACCCGGCCGGTGATCTCCAGCAGGGCCAGCGAGTCGTAGCCGAGGTCCCCGAAATCGCAGTCCAGGATGTCGCCGTCGAGGTCGGTCCCCTCGGCCTGGCCCGCGCACTCGCGCACCAGCCTGACCAGGTCCGCCAGTTCGATCTGCTCCTGTCCCATGGACGTCTCTCCTCTGTGTCGGTGGTGGTGTCAGGCGGCCCGGACGACGGCCGCAGCGTTGAAGCCGCCCCGGCCCCGCGCGAGTACCAGGACGGTGCGCAGCGCCACGCCCGTGCGCGGGGCGGTGGTGACCAGGTCCACGGGGCAGTCGGCGGCGGGCCGCTCGGTGCCGGTGGTCGGCGGGATCACCTGGTCGCGCAGGGCGAGCAGGGCTGCCGCCAGGTCGAGTGCGGCGCCGCCCGCGGACAGCCGCCCGGCCATGCTCTTGGGCGCGGTCACCGGCACCCCGTACGGTCCGAACACGGAGGCGATGGCCTCGGCCTCGGCCCGGTCGGCTGCCCGCTCCCCGGCGGCGTCGGCGAACACGAGGTCGACGTCGGCCGGTTCCAGCCCGGCGTCGGCGAGCGCCAGGCGCGCGGCGTCGGCCAGCCGCGGCCGCTCCGGCGAGGCGTCGAAGGTGGCCGCGTGCCCGGCCAGGCTCCCGTACACGTGGGCCCCGCGGCGCTCCGCGCTCCGCGCGTCCTCCAGGACGAGCAGGGCCCCGCCCTCCCCCACCACATGGCCCGAGGCGTCCTCGGCGAACGGCAGGTAGGCCCTGGCCGGGTCGTCGACGGTGGTCATGGAGCCGCCGGCGAGGTGCGCGGCCCAGCCCCAGGGACACAGGGCCGAGTCGAGGCCGCCGGTCACCACGAGCTGTGCGCCCTTGCGGAGCTGGCGGCGGGCGTGCGCCACCGCGTCGAGACCGCCGGCCTGTTCGGAGACGACGACGCCCGAGGCGCCGCGCAGCCCGTGCTTGATGGAGATCTGGCCGCTGTTGACGGCGTAGAACCAGGCGAAGGACTGGTACGCGCTGACGTGCTGCGGGCCCTGGCTCCACAGGGCCTGCAGTTCGCGGTGGCCGAACTCGAATCCGCCGGAGGAGTTCGCGGTGACCACGCCCGCCCCGTAGGCGGGCAGTTCCCGGGCGTCGGCGCCCGCGTCGTCGAGGGCCTCCTGGGCGGCGGCCAGCGACAGCCGGGTCACCCGGTCGGTCTGCGGCAGCAGGCGGCTGGAGACGTGGTCCTCGTCGACGAAGCCGGGCACCTCACCGGCCAGCCCGGCCGGGTAGGGGGAGGCGTCGAAGCGGGTGACGGGCCCGATGCCGCTCTCGCCGCGGAGCACGGCGGCCCACCAGGTCTCGGTGCCGAGCCCGCCCGGGGCCGCCACCCCGATCCCGGTGAAGACGGCGGTGGTCACGGGGGCCGCGGCGGTGTCGGTGTCTGCGGGGGATGCGGGGGCTGCGACGGCGTTCATGCGGCTGCTGCCTTCAGGCTCGGACGGGTGAGGATCATGGCGCTCTGGAAGCCGCCGAAACCGCTGCCGACCGTCAGGGCGGTGTCCGTGCGCTGTTCGCGGGCGGTGAGCGGGGTGTAGTCGAGGTCGCAGGCCGGGTCGGGCTCGTGCAGGTTGGCGGTCGGCGGCACCACGCCGTGCTCGATGGTGAGCGCGCAGGCCGCCACCTCCAGGGCGCCGACGGCGCCGAGGGAGTGGCCGATCATCGACTTGATCGAGCTGACGGGCACCTCGTGGGCGCGGGCACCCAGGCTCTTCTTGAACGCCTCGGTCTCGTGCCGGTCGTTCTGCTTGGTGCCGGAGCCGTGCGCGTTGATGTAGTCGACCGCGCCGGGGTCCAGCCGCGCCTCGTCGAGCGCGGCGCGGATGGCCTCGGCCATCTCCGCTCCGTCGGCCCGCAGCCCCGTCATGTGGTAGGCGTTGCTGCGCGAGGCGAAGCCGGAGATCTCGGCGTAGACGTGCGCGCCGCGCCGCCGGGCGTGCTCGAACTCCTCGATGACCAGGACGGCCGCGCCCTCGCCGAGTACGAACCCGTTGCGGGTGCGGTCGAAGGGGCGCGAGGCACTGGCCGGATCGTCGTTGCGCGGGGTGGTCGCCTTGATCGCGTCGAAGCAGGCCAGGCTGATGGGCGAGATCGGCGCCTCGCCGGCGCCCGTGACCATGGCGTCGGCGCTGCCCTCGCGGACCAGGTCGACGGCGTGCCCGATCGCGTCCAGACCGGAGGTGCAGCCGGTGGACACCAGGGAGACGGGCCCCTGGGCCCCGGCGGTGCGGGCGACCTCGGCCGCCATCGAGGACGGCACGAAGTAGTCGTACAGGTGCCGGGCGGCCCGGCCGTGGTCGACCAGCCACCGTCCGCCCCGGTCGCTGATGACGGCGTACTCGCGCTCCAGGGCGGTGGTGCAGCCGAGCGCGCTGCCCAGGGTGACCCCGCACCGGGCGGGGTCGAAGGATCCCGCCAGCCCGCTGTCGGCCAGCGCCTCGCGGGCGCTGACGACGGCGAACTGAGCGGCGCGGTCCAGGCGTTCGGCTTCGGCGGGGCCCAGCCCGTGCTCCAGCGGGTCGAAGTCCGCCTCGGCGGCGACCCGGGAGCGGTACGGCGCGGGGTCGAGGAGCGTGATGGCACGGGTGGCGGTCCGCCCGGAGGTCAGCAGGGACCAGAACTCCTTGGTCCCGGGCTTCCCCGGGGCGACGACCCCGATGCCGGTGATGACCACACGTCTCATCGCCTTGCCCCCACGAGTAGTTTCCGCTGACGCTCCTCCCGAGCCTCGACGACCGCGCTGGAGGGCTGCTGGAGCCGCCGCCCCGGCCCGATCCGTGTCCCGATGCGTGTCCCGGTCCGTGGGCCGGACCGTCAGCGCGGCGGCGCGGCGAGGCTCTCCGCGTGCCGCTTGGCGTACGTGAGCGTGGCGGTGCTGTTGCGCCCCAGCGCCGTACGGATGTAGTCGCGGGCCGAGCGCAGGTCGGCGCCCTCCCCCAGCACGCGGGTGATGGCCTCCTCGCGCACCACCACCCGGTGCTGCGAGATGGCGGTGGTCCCGTGCTCGTCCCCGGTCACCGTCCAGGAGCCGGTGTGGGCCTCCATCAGGGCCGGGGTGCGCGTCTGCTTGTAGACGATGCGGCCGGACCCGGGGAAGCAGACCCGCACCGATTCGGTGGTGTGCGCGGACCCGTCCGCCGTCAGGGTGTCCATCGACATCACCTGCACCGCCCCCCGCTCGGTCACGTCGAGCCGCGAGACGTGCGGCAGCAGCCGCGGCCAGTCGCCGACCCGTTCCAGGAAGGCGTAGACCGCCTCCGGGGGCGCGGCGATGTGCACGGTGTCCTCGAAGGACATCACCAGGGCGTCCAGCTGCCCCCAGCGTTCCCCGAGCCGGGCGAGGTTGCCCAGTTCGGCCCGGCTGTTGGTGTCGGTGGCCCGGTTCACCCACTCCACGTCCTCGGCCCGGTCGCCGGCCACCGAGAACTCGTGCAGCAGGGTCAGCTTCGAGCGCGCGGCGCCCAGCGGCTCCACGATCCAGGTGCCGGCCATCGCCGACAGCGGGGCCGCGGGTATCTCCTGGCGGAACTCGATCCGCCGGGCGGCCGCGTCCAGTCGGCGGCGCGAGGTCCAGGACTTCGCCTCGCCGTTGGCCGTGGCCCACACCGCCAGGTGCTCGTGCACGCCGTCGAAGGCGAGCCGCTCCACGTGGACGTTGGGCGGGAAGTACAGCGGCCACTTCGCCGCGTCCGCGATCAGCCCGTAGACCACGCCCGCGGGGGCGGCGACCTCGGTCGTGTGGACCGTGCGGTGGACGCGCCCGGTCTCCGGTGCCAGGGACGTCATCAGAAGTTCCCCAGACCGCCGCAGACGTTCAGCGCCTGGGCCGTGATCGAGGCCGCGAACGGCGTGGTCAGGTAGCCGACGAGACCGGCGACCTCCTCCGGGGTCGAGTAGCGGCCCAGCGGGATCTTCGCCTCGAACTCCTCCCGCACCTCGTCCACGGACTTGTCCCACACGTTGGCGTACGCGGCGCGCACCCGGGCGGCCATCGGCGTCTCGACGTACCCCGGGCAGACCGCGTTGACGGTGGTCCCGGTCGTCGCGAGCTCCTTGCCGAGCGACTTGGTGAAGCCGACGACGGCGTGCTTGGAGGCCGTGTACGGCGCGGCGAGCACCACGCCCTGCTTGCCCGCGGTGGAGGCGATGTTGATGATGCGGCCGTACGGGCCCTCGCCGATCCCGCCGTTGCGGAGCACCTCGCGGGTCACCAGGAACACGCTGTTGAGGTTGGTGTCGATGACCTCGTGCCACAGCTCGTCGGAGAGTTCGGCGGTCCGGCCGCCGCCGCTGCGCCCGGCGTTGTTGACCAGGATGCCGATGGGGCCGAAGGTCTCGACGGCCGCCGCGACGAGCGCGACGACGTCCTCCTTGTTCCGCACGTCGGCCGCCTTGCCCTCGACCTCCAGGCCCTCTTCCCGCAGGTCCTCGACGGCCTGCTTGACGGCCGTCTCGGTGCGGGCGCAGATGAACACCTTGTGGCCGCGCCGGCCCAGGTCCCGGGCCACGGCCAGGCCGATCCCGCTGGTCGCGCCCGTGACCAGTGCCACGGAAGTGGCGGGCACCGTCTGTTCAGTCGTCGCCGTCATCGTCGTCCCTCCAGGACTCGGGTGGTTGCCTCGACCGTGTCGGCAGGCGCTGGGGAGCCGACGGAGGAGCGCTGGAGAAGCACCGGGCCGAGCACGGACAGGGCCCGCTCCAGCCGTCGCCCGGTCAGCTCGGGGCCGCTCGCGGCCAGATAGCCGTCGGGGCGGATGAGCACCCAGCCGCCGGAGGCGAGGCCCAGCGCGTCGCGCAGCAGTCCGTCCGGGTCGGGCAGCGGCGCCGGCGCGGTGCCCGGGCGGGCGCCGACGGCCCGGACCGAGAGCCAGTCCCCGGCCACGCCGGCGGCGGCCTCGGCGGCCAGGCTCGCCTCGTCGCCGTCGGGCGCGTACAGCAGCGTCCAGCGGGGGTCGCGCAGTTCGGCGTGGAGCGCCGTCGCGGCAGGGCCCGCGGGCAGGCCGGCCGCGATCGCGGCGGCGCGCGAACCGGCCGGCTGCCGCAGCCCACCGTCCGTGCTGGTCAGCGGGGAGTCGGGGTAGCCCAGCAGCAGCCCGGACATGCCGCCGAGCACCTTGCGCTGGATGGCGCGGCGCAGCGGCGGGGCGCCCCGCACGACGGAGAAGACGGCCGGGAGCATCACCCCGGCCAGCGCGTTCTTGAACTGCACCAGGAAGGTGGCCTGCCGGGTGGAGCCGAGCAGCTTGCGGCCGACGGGCACCCGCTCCTGCCCGTACGTGGCGAGCAGCGGCCGCCCCGCCTGGCCGCGGGCGACCATGGCGAGCTTCCAGGCGAGGTTGTACGCCTCCTGGATGCCGGTGTTCATGCCCTGGCCGGAGGCCGGGCTGTGCACGTGCGCCGCGTCGCCCGCCACGAAGACCCGGCCCTGGTGCATGGCGGGCACCATGCGCTGCTGGAAGGTGAAGACGGAGCTCCACTCGGGTTCGCCGACCAGCACCTCGCGGCCGAGTCCCGCGCTGAGCCGCTGCGAGAAGCGGGCGGCGCTCTCGCGCGCCTGGGCGGGGCTCGCGATGCCGGGGCCCGCGACGGGGGCGGTGTCGAGCAGCCGCCAGTGGCCCTCGCGCTGGTAGGGAACCATCATCAGGGCCTGACCGCCGGTGTGCACCCAGTAGATGGTGTCGGGCGGCAGGTCCATGGCCACCTGGGCGTCGGCCAGCTCCCAGGTCTCGCTGGACTCGCCGATCAGCGGCAGCCCGAGCTCCTTGCGCACGGTGCTGTGGCCGCCGTCGCAGCCGACCAGCCAGGCCGCCCGGTACTCCTCCGCGCGGCCGTCGCCGTGCTCCAGGCGGGCCCGTACGCCGCCCGGGTCCTGGCTGAAGCCGGTCAGCCGCACGTCCCATTCGACCGTGACGCCGAGCCGGCCGCAAGCCTCGCGCAGCAGTTCCTCGGTGCGGGTCTGCTCGATGACGACGGTGAAGGGGAAGCGGGTGGGCATCGAGGAGTAGTCGGCCTCCAGCCGCACCAGGCGCCGCCCGCCGGCGTACATCGTGAAGGCCTTGTTGTGCCGCCCGCTCGCGAGGACCGGTTCGGCCACTCCCATCTGGTCGAAGGTCTCGAGGGTCCGCGGGTGGACGGCGACCGCGCGGCTGGTGCGGGCGGGTCCGGGCGCCGCGTCGACGAGGCGTACGCGCACTCCGCGGCGGGCCAGTTCGTGGGCGGCGGTCAGGCCGACGGGGCCCGCGCCCACGACGAGCACCGAGGCCGGGTCCGGCACCGGCTGCCGTCCGACGAAGGTCACCATGGTGGTCGCTCTCTTCCGGGGGTCGAGGGGCGGAAAGGCCGGGGCAGGTGTCGGGGTGCAGATGTCCGGGCGTCAGACGGCGGCTTCGGCGGCCGCGCGGCCGCGCAGGGCCTGGCGCAGGGCGCGCCGTTCGGGCTTGCCCACGGGCGTGCGGGGCACGGCGTCGACGACCTCGACGCGGCGGATCCACTCGAAGCGGGCGAGGCGCCGGTTGGCGCCGTCCACGATCGAGTCGAGGGTGTCGAGCAGGCCGGGTGCGGTGGGGTCGCGCAGGACGATCCCGGCCCAGGTGACGGCCCCATGCACGGGGTCGGGCCAGCCGACGACCACGCAGTCGGCCACCCGCGGGTCCTCGGCTAGCACGCTCTCGACGGCGGTGGGCGAGACGAGTTCGTTGTCGTGCTTGAAGACGTCCCCGAGCCGGTCCACCAGGAACAGTTCGCCGTCCTCGTTGAGGTAGCCGACGTCGCCGGTGGAGAACCAGCCGTCCGGGCCGGCCCCGGAGCCGTCCGGGCCGTCCAGGTAGCCGGCCATCAGCTGGGGCCCGCGCACCTGGACCTCGCCGGTGGCGTACACGTCCATCGGGCGGCGGGTGTCCAGGTGCACGATGCGGCATTCGGTGCCGGGCACGGTCCGGCCGACCGAGCCGCGGTGGCCGCCGTCGCCGGGGCTCTGGCAGTGCGAGAGCGGGGAGAGTTCGGCCATCCCGTAGCCCTGGATGACGGGCACGCCGAGCCGGGAGGAGAGCGCGTGGGCCGTGGCGGGGGCGAGCGCGGTGCCGCCGGAGAGGACCGCGGTCAGCTCGGGCCCGGCGGGCACGCCCTCGGGCCGTGGGCCGGTGCCCGCGAGCATCCCGGCCAGCCGTTGCAGCCGGGCGGGCAGCCCGTAGTAGTGCGTGGCGCCGCTGCGAGCGGCCAGCGCGAGCGAGGCCAGCGGGTCGGGGTCGGCGCACAGGACCTGGCAGGCGCCCGCGAACACGGCCGAGTTCAGGTGCATGGTGTGGTAGAGCGGCAGGTGGTTGAGGGTGACGGAGCGGCTGTCCAGGTGGTGGGCGGCGGCCGTCTGCGCGGCGTTGGCGACCAGGTTGCGGTGGGTGAGCCGGACCCCGCGGGGCCGCCCGGTGGTGCCGGTCGTGAACTGGACGCAGGCGTCGGCGTCGAGATCGGGGCCGGGCCCGGTGAGCCCGGCGGGAACCGCAACCGACGGGACGGCGAGGGCCACGGCGAGCGGGACGCAGTCCCCGGGCACCACGCCGTCGTCCGCGTCGGTCACCACGACCGCGCGCAGCGCCGGCAGCCGGTCGCGCAGCTTCGTGAGCACCTCGGCGGTGGCCGACGGCACGAAGGCGACCTCGACGGCGGCGGCCGTGAAGACGTGCACCAGCCCCGCCTCCCTGATCAGCGGGTTGACCAGCACGGCCGTACCGCCGCCGCGCATGGCTCCGTAGTACGCGGCGGGGAACTCCGGGCCGAGGACGCCCGCCACGCCGATCCGGGCTCCGGGGCCGCCGGCGAGGTGGGTGACGCACGCGGCGAACCGGTCGGTGAGGGCGTCGAGTTCCGCGAAGGTGGCCGCGGCGGAGGCCGTGCGCACGGCGCAGCCGTCCGGGTCGCGCTCGGCGGCGCGGCGCAGCAGGCCGTCCAGGGGCAGCTGAGGGTACGCGAATCTCGGCACGGCACGCTCCTCCTGATCGGACTGACCGGATGAGTCCCTACGGTCGGTCCGGGCGCTTGAGGAGGGTTCGAAGAGTGCTCGATGTGCCGTGCAGAGGCTGTACACCATGACCACACCCACCGAAGCGACGGACCGGTCCGCCCACGAGCAGCCCGAGTTCGGTGTGCTGTACGCCGAGATCCAGCAGTTCTACGCGCACCAGATGCAGCTCTTCGACTCGTTCCTGGCCGAGTCGTGGGCCGGTACGTTCACCGAGGAGGCCGTCTTCGACGTGCCGACGCTGCCGCACCCGGTGCGCGGGCGGGCCGGGCTGGTCGCCTGCGTGCGGCACAACGAGGAGGCGGCGCGGCGGACCGGCGAGCGGCTGCGGCACTGGCTCGGCATGCTCGACGTACAGCCGCGGCCCGACGGCACGGTGCACACCCGCGCCTACGAGCTGGTGTACTTGACCCCGCCCGGCGGGGAGCCCACGGTGCACCGGGTGTGCGTCATGGAGGACACGCTGGTGCGCCGCCGCGGCCACTGGCGCACCGCCCACCGCGTGGTCTCCCGCGACGACCTGCGTTGAGGACGACCGGCGTCAGACGCGGGTCACCACCAGCGCGCTGTGCGTGCCGCCGAAGCCGCTGCCCACCGTGAGGGCGGTCCGCACGCGCTGCTCGCGCGCGGTGAGCGGCGTGTAGTCGAGGTCGCAGGCCGGGTCGGGCTCGTGCAGGTTCGCGGTCGGCGGCACCACGCCGTGTTCGACGGCGAGCAGGCAGGCGGCCACGGCGAGGGCGCCGAGCGCCCCCAGCGAATACCCGATCATGGAGGCGACGGCGCTGACCGGCACGTGGTGCGCGTGCGCGCCCAGGGCCCGCTTGAGGGCCACCGTCTCGTGGACGTCGCCGCTGCGGGTCCCCGAGCCGTGCGCGGCCACGTGGCCCACCGCCCCGGGGTCCAGGCGTGCCTCGTCCAGCGCGGCGCGGACGGCCTCGGCGAGATCGGCGCCGCCGGCCCGCAGCCCGGTCATGTGGTAGGCGCTGCTGCGCGAACCGAACCCGGCGATCTCCGCGTACACGTGGGCGCCGCGGCGCCGCGCGTGCTCCAGCTCCTCCACCACGAGCATGGCCGCGCCCTCGCCCAGGACGAACCCGTCGCGGGTGCGGTCGAAGGGCCGGGCGGCGCCCTGCGGATCCTCGTTGCGCTGGTGGGAGGCGATGCGGACGGCGTCGAAGGAAGCCAGCGTCATCGGCGAGATCGGCGCCTCGCTCCCCCCGGCGACCATCACGTCGGCGCCGCCCTCGCGGATCAGGTCGACGGCGTGCCCGATCGCGTCCAGGCCCGAGGTGCAGCCGCTGGACAGCAAGGACACCGGGCCCTGGGAGCCGACGGTACGGGCCACCTCGGCGGCCATGGAGGAGGGCACGAAGTAGTCGTACAGCCGCTCCGCCACCCGCCCCGGCTGCGACGCAGGGCAGCCGGTGGCGCGGCCCGCGGCGGCGGCGAACTCCCGGTCGAGGGAGCTCGCGCAGCCGAGCGCGCTGCCCAGGGTGACCCCGCAGCGCAGCGGGTCGAGTCCCTGCGGCCCGCCCGGCCCGCCCAGCCCGCTGTCGGCCAGAGCCTCCCGGGCCCCCGCCACCGCGAACTGGGCACCGCGGTCGAGCCGCAGGGCCTCGGCCAGGCTGAGCCCGCAGCCCAGCTCGTCGAAGTCGGCCTCGGCGGCGACCCGGGAGCGGAACCCGGAGGCGTCGAAGCGGGTCAGGGCGCGGGTGGCGGTCCGCCCGGAGGTGAGCAGATCCCAGAAGCCCGGCACACCGACCCCGCCCGGCGCGACCACGCCCAGGCCGGTGACGACGGCCCGCCTCACCGGCCCCGCGCCACGGCCGGCGCGGGCGTCGCCGCCCGCTCCACGACACGCGCGGCCCGCCCGATCAGCCGGGGCAGGGCCTTGTCGCGTACGAAGAAGTGCCCGCCCGGGACGGTGCGGTGGGCGAACGGGCCGGTGGTCCAGCGCGCCCAGCCGGCCAGCGCCTCGGGGGTGCCCAGCGTGTCCTCGCGTCCGGCGACGGCCAGGACCGGCACCGGGAGCGGGCCCGCGTCCCCGGGTTCCCGGGCCGCGGCGCGCAGCGCTCCGGCGAGCCTGAGGTCGTCACGCAGGACGGGGAAGACGGATCGGTGCCACAGGTCACCGGGGGCGGTTCCGGCCGGCACCGCGTCGAGGGTGTCCAGGACTTGGAGCAGTTCGGCGTCGGGCAGGTCCGCGCAGGTCGCGAGCGCGGCAGGCGCGTCGGGCGGCGGCAGGGCCCCGATCGCGAGCAGGGCGGGCAGCGGCAGCCCGCACGCGTGCAGGTGCCGGGCCAGGGTGTAGGCGACCATGCCGCCGAGGCTGTGGCCGTACAGCACGTACGGCTCCCCCGCCCGTACGGCCGTTTCGACCAGCGGGGCCAGGTCCGCCAGGAGGGCGTCCCGGTCGGTCACCCGTGCCTCGCCGCGCCGCCCGTCCCGCCCGGGCAGCAGCCACGCCTTCGTCTCCACTCCCGGCCCGACCAGCCTCGGCCAGCGGTGGAAGGCCGAGACCCCGGCCCCCGCGTGTGCGAAGCACAGCACCCGTACGCCCATCCCCATGCCCTTCTGTGTCGAAATCCGGTCCGTCGTCGGCCTGTCGCGCCTTACGCCGCGTACAGGTTGAAGGTCGAGCCGCGGCGCGGTCCCGCGGGCACGTCCAGGGCCGGGTCGACGGCGAGCATCGCATGGTGCAGCCGCTGCAGCTGCGGCGAGGGCTCGACGCCGAGCTCCTCGATCAGCCGGGCGCGGAGCCTGCGGTAGATGTCGAGGGCGGTGGCCTGGCGGCCCGAGCGGTAGAAGGCCACCATCGCCTGCGAGTGCAGCCCCTCGTGCTGCGGGTGGCGGGCGATCATCTCCTTCAGTTCGGCGAGGAGTTCGGTGTGCCGGCCCAGCCGCAGGTCCACGTCGATGCGCCGCTCGGTGGTCACGAGCCGGCTCTCCTCCAGACGCATGACCTCGATCTCCAGGATCGGCCCCACCCGTACGTCGACCAGCGCGTGCCCCTGCCACAGGCCGAGTGCCCGGCGCAGCAGCACGGCTGCGGTCTCGTCGTCCCCCTTGTCGAAGGCACTCTGGCCGCTCGCGACCAGCTGCTCGTATTCGTGGACGTCCACGGACTCCGGCGGCATTTGCAGGAGGTAGCCCCCGTGGCGGGTCGCCAGCAGCTCCTTGGCATTTCCCGGGGCCCCCGGACCCATGGCCGTGCCGAGCCGCCGGCGAAGTTGAAGTATGTACGTCTGGAGGGTGGTCAGCGCGCTGTGCGGAAGCTGCGTCCCCCATATTTCTTCCATAAGCGTCGGTACGGGCATGACCCGGCCAGGGTAGAGCGCGAGCAGCGCCAGGATCTGGCGCGGCTTCCTGGCGGTCGGAACAATCGAGCCCCCGTTGACCTCGGCACTCAACGGACCCAGAACCTGAATCTTCATGGTCTCCTCCGTCACTAACGTCGAGTTCCCGTCGATTTCCAGCCTTCGACTCGTGCACGGTAGCGGGACCCAGGGAATAGCCGCCAAAACCTTGAGCAGCCGTCGAGCGGCCTTCCAACCCATTGAATTCCGGACCCCTTCCGACCCGGCGGAATGCCTAATTCAGGGGGTCGGCCCGGCATTCCGGTTATCACCTCCGATTCAACCGGTACTCGATATCTCCTCGAATTTTCGGGGGAAGTCGAGAACTGGCTGAGAGGCGGGGGGTGTTTCAGGTCAGGGCGAGGACGCGGGGCGTGGCGCGCCCCCAGGGGAATCCGGTGCGCAGGTCCGCGGCGGGCGACCCCGCCCCGGCCGGCGTGCCGGTCTCGACCGCGACCGCGGCGACGGTCTCCGCCGCCGGCTCGAACTCCAGGAAGCGCCAGCGGTCCGGCCGGCCGTCCCCGGCCACGGTGAGGACCGGCGGACCGTCTTCGTCCGCCCGCGTGAAGGCGTACTCCTCCTGGGCCGGGCCCGGGCCGAGGCCGAGGCCGCGCGCTTTCGCGTACGCCTGCCTGAGCGTCCACAGCCGCAGCGCGCGGCGGGTGCGCGAAGGCCCGGCGGGCGCGCGGGCGATCCAGTCCCGCTCCGCCCGCGCGAAGCCCTCGGCGATGCTCTCCAGGGCGGCCGCGCCGCGGCCCGTGTGCTCGACGTCCACGCCGATGCGGTGGCCGCGGGCCACGCCCACGAGCGTGTGGGCGTGGGTGCGGGACAGGCTGAAGTCCAGCGCCCCGCCGCCGCGCGGCAGTCCTTCCGCCGGGGGCCGCAGGAAGGGCCGTCCGTGCGCGGAGCGCCGCAGGTCGGCCTCCGCCTCGGGGATTCCGGTCTCCAGGGCCAGGACCCGGCGCAGGAGCGTGTGCGCCACGAGGTACCGGCGCCGGTCCCGTTCGAAGTGGAACCGGGTGGCGGTCTCCTGCTCGTGGGCGTCGAGCCAGTGCGCGGCGAGGGTGGCGGCGAGCCCCGGGGCGAGATCGGCCTCGGGGCAGAACCAGAGGCTGACGCTCACCGTGCCGGCAGCCACAGGGGGGTGCGCAGCAGCGCGGACGGCGGCATGGGCACCGAGACGGCCCCCGCGCCGGGTACGGCCTCCAGCGCGGCCCAGTCCACGTCCACCCCGGACAGCCACAGGTCGCGCAGCTGTCCCAGTCTGCCGCCGTGCCACAGGGCGGCGAGGTAGCCGACGGTCTCGGCGGCCTCGCCGAGTCCCATCGGATCCCGCTGCCCGCCGCGCAGGTCCACGCACGAGGCGTCCCCCAGCACCCGTACCAGTTCCTCCGCGCCGTGCACGACGACGGCGATCCGGCAGTCCATGGCCGCGCGCCCGGCCCGCAGCCCGCGCGCCACCGCCGCGATGCCCGGTACCTCGTACCCCGCCCGCAGCCACTCCGCCAACCGCTGTGCGGTGGCCTTCACATGGCGTGGTGTCGGACCGGACAGCACCACCAGCTCCGCGCGTCCGGCCGCGCGCGCGGCGCCGTCGTACTGCGACGGCGCCGGCAGGTACTCCTCCAGCACCACCTGGGCGTCGACTCCGCCCGCACCCCGCAGGCCCGCGACCGCGCGGCGGGGCTCCGACGGGTCCGGATGCGTCCAGGGCTCGGCGACGGCGCGGCCGGGTGTGGGGACCAGGACGCCGTGGCGCAGCTGGAGGACGGCGCGCACGAGCAGCGCCAGTCCGGTGGCCGGCCCGCTGCGGCCCACCGAGGGCTGCGCGCAGGCCGCCGTCTCGCGCAGGCCGAGGCCCTCCTCGGTGACCGAGGCCCGCTCCAGGGCCGCCCCGAGCATCCCGGACTCCGCGTGCGCGGCGGCGCTGCCGCGCACGACGGCGTGGACGGTGTCGCCGTCCGCGAGGGCCCGTTCCAGCGGCTTCAGCAGCAGCGCCCCCACCGCCTCGCCCGCCCCGGGCCGCAGGCTCCACCGGTGCAGCAGCAGGTGGACGCCTCCGACGAGGGCTGCCGCGCACTCCCCGCGCTCCAGGGCCGCGAGCGCGAGGTGCAGCGCCGTCGGCACGGAGGCCTCGGCGGTGTCCACGCACTGGCTGGGTCCCGTCAGGCCGAGCACCCGGGACACACTGTTGGCCATGTCCCAGTGCCCGCCGCCCGGTTCCACGCCCGCCTCGGCGGCGAGCAGCGGCCAGTCGCCCTCCCCCGCGCCGACGAACACCCCGACGCCGCGCGCGGTGCCGTCGGGGGCGCGCAGCGCGTCGAGCCGGGTGCCGGTGCATCCGGCGTCCTCGAACGCCTCCCAGGCCGTCTCCAGCAGCAGGCGTGCGCGCGGGTCGGTCAGCGCGGCCTCCCGCGGGTCGAGCCCGAAGAACTCCGCGTCGAAGTCCGCGACCCGCTCCAGGTAGTGGCCGGGCTCCGTGCCGGGCCGGCCGGGCGGCGGCGCGGCGGCCGCGCCGCGGCCGGTGCACAGCAGCCGCCAGTACGCCGCGAGGTCCGGGGCCTGCGGAAAGCGGCCGGCCATCCCGACGACGGCCACGGGGGCCTGCGCCGCCGCCAGGTCCCGCGCGGCCGGTGCGTACGGCACCGAGGGCAGTGCGGGCATCTGCGGCGAGCCGCCCGCGAGCGCGGGGGCGGCGGCCACGGCGGGCGTCAGCAGCGCGACCGCCTGCCTGCGGTCCAGGGTCCCGTCCTTGAAACGGGTCAGGATCTCCCGCTCGTCCATCCCGGTTCGTCTCCCGTCAGACCTGTGCCCGGCGCGGCAGCAGCACGAGCGCCTCGGCGACGCTGAGCCGTCCGTCGCGCAGGGCGTCCAGCAGCAGTTCGAGTTCCCGTACGGCCGGGGGCGTGGCCCGTGCCCCGCTGCGCCGGGCGACGTACGCCGCGAGCGCGTCCAGGTTCGGGTACTCGTGCAGGACGACGGCGCGTTCGTCCAGGCCGAAGATGCGGTTGACGACCGCGACGAACTCCGCCCCGAGGAGCGAGTCCACCCCGAGCGTCGCGAAGGGGGCGGCCGTGTCGAGGGCCCAGCTGTCACAGCACAGGATCGCGGTGAGCTGTTCGCGCAGCACCTCGACGATCTCCCCGGCGGGGACGGCGGTGGGGACGGCGACGGGGACGGGGGCCGGGGCGGTCGTTTCGCGTCCGTGCCCAGGTTCCGTGGCTCCGGCCGCCGCGGCCGCCCGTGCGACCTCCCGGGCGAAGGCCGCCGGGGTGGGGTGGTCGTAGAGGTCGGTGGCGGGCACCCGAATCCCGTAGCGGGCGCTGACCACGGCCACGAACTCCGTGGTCAGCAGCGAGTCGAGGCCGAGGAACTGGAAGGTCTGCTCGGGGTCGATCCGCTCCGGGTCGACCCGCAGCACGTCGCCGAGCACCCCGATGAGGTCGGACAACACCTCGGCGCGATCGTTCGTCATCGGTGGCTCCTCCGAACCGTCGGTGGCGCGGGTCAGACGGCGCTGGCCGAGAACTCGCGCGGGTACGCGGTGTCCGGCGCCGCCGTCCGGAAGTCCTTCGCCCTGCCCTCGGGGACGAGGACCGGCAGGAGCATCGACCACAGCGCGGCCACCCTGCGCCGCAGTTCCGCGGAGGGCATCCCGGTGCCCGCCATCACCTCGATCCCGCATGCGGCCGCGGCGACGAGCGACTCGACGCTCTCCCAGGAGCTCCCCTCGCGCAGTTCGCCCGAGTCCCGGGCCTGGCGCAGCAGACCGCAGACCGCCGCGACCCAGACGCGGTGGAAGTCGGTGACGGGCGGCTGCGTGCCCGTGCACTCCTTGGTGATCCGGAAGCTGGCGGGGACCGCCGGCTCCTCGTGCAGGGCTCGGGCCAGCCAGTGCGTCGTGTCGACCAGCGCCTGCAAGGGGGAGAGCCCGGATTCGCGCAGCGTGCGCATGTGCGCGTGGAGCAGGGCGCAGCCGCATTGCTGGACGGCATCGGCGAGTTCGTCCTTGGAGGCGAAGTGGAAGTACAGCGCCCCCTTGGTCACGCCGGCCGACGCGGCGATCCCGCTGAGCGTCGCGTTCGCGTAGCCGTTGCGGTTGAACAAGTCGGCCCCGGCGTGGACGAGCTTGCGGCGGGTCCGCTCCGACCTCTCCTGCACCGCCATGCCTCCTCGGCCCGTTGCCCGGCCCCGCGGCCGGCGCGTGGTCTGGGTCGTCGTGAGAGCACCCATGTCAGCCCACGCGCACGAGACGCTCGCCGTTGGCCTCCGGCGCCTCCAACGGGCTCTCGGGGCCTGCCATCAGAATGGACCGCTGCAGCCGGCGCAGTGCGGCCGACGGCTCCAGGCCCAGTTCCCGTACGAGCGTGGCGCGCAGCCGCTGGTAGACGTCGAGGGCCTCGCTGCGGCGGCCGGAGCGGTGCAGCGCGAGCATGAACTGGCCGTGCAGGTTCTCGTGGGTGCGGTACCGGCTCGCGAGCACGGTCAGTTCGGCGAGCAGCTCACGGTGTCGGCCGAGCCGCAGGTCTGCCTCGATGCGCTGGTCGAGCGCGCACAGCCGGGTCTCCTCCAGCCGCCTGGTCTCCATGTCCAGCTGGATGCCGCCGTGCACGTCGGCGAAGGCGGGGCCGGACCACAGCGACAGGGCGTCGCGCAGCTGGCGGGCCGCGCCCGGGAAGTCGCCCGCGTCCATCGCCCGGTAGCCCATGCCGGAGAGCCGCTCGAACTCGCGGACGTCACTGACGCCGCCGCCGCTGTCGAGCAGGTAGCCGCCCGGCAGCGTGACCAGCACGTCCTTGGCGGTGCGCCGGCCGCGTCCGGCGCCGGGGGTCCCGTTCTCGGATCCGGTGTCGGCGCGGGCGCCCTGTTCCAGGGCGTTCGCGATCAGGGCGCGCAGCTGCAGTACGTAGGTCTGGAGCGTGGTGCGCGCGCTGCGGGGCGGTGCGCCGGCCCACAGTTCCTCGATGAGGGCGGACACGGGCACCACCTGGTCCGCGTGAAGGGCCAGCAGCGCCAGGACCTGGCGCGGCTTGGGAGCGGTGGGTGTGATGGATATTCCGTTCTCACGCACCGCCAGTGCGCCCAGTACATCGATGTCCACGCCGTACTCCCCTGCCTGGTCGGTGGGTTGAGGGATCGACTCTCGCCGCAGTCAGTAAAAAACAGGACCGACGGTTTGTCAACATCAAACCGGTTGCGCTGTTTCACTGTTCGAGAGGATGGGCACCCGTCGGCAGACGTCGCTTCAGATCGGCTCTGACCTGCGCATTCATCGGCATTCCGGGGCGCCGGGGAAGTGGTCCTCAATGTGCCAGGCATCCCTCGCGCCGACCTCAAGGCCGCGCGGACTCCCCTAAAAAGAGACCATCCGGTCCGCTTATTGATGGTCGTCGGCTGCCTGCGGCTCGGCCACCGGTCCCGTGCCGGATCCCTCGGCCACCAGCACTGCGAGTACGTGCTGTGCGGCGAGCCTCGGCAGCAGCAGCGCCCAGAAGCGGGTGAGCGACCTGTGCGACACCCAGTCGGGCTCGCCGGCGCCCAGCACCTCGAAGCCCACGGTCGCCGCCACGACGGCCAGTGCCCCGTCCTCGGGTGACACCCCGTCGGCCAGCTGCCTGTCCCGCTCCGCGGCGCGGAACACGTCCTGCACCCACCCCTGCCAGATCCGCCGCAGATCGCAGCCGGTGTCGCGGCGCCAGTCCGCACACAGACCGAACCCGGCCCGCACGACGACGTCGTGCGCCAGCAGCGCCGCCAGCCTGTGCGCCCCGTCGATGAGCAGTTGCAGGGCGCCGCCGGAACGGCCCGGCACGGCCGCGGTGATCCGCCGTACGGCTTCCACCGCGCGGCCCTCGACGGCCTCGGCCAGCTCCGTCTTGCTGCCGAAGTGGAAGTGCAGCCCTCCCGCGCTGACCCCCGCCTTCCGGCTGATGGTCGCGATGGAGGCGGTGACGAAGCCCTCCTCCGCGAAGATCTCGGCAGCGGCGCGGATCAGGGCTTCACGCGTGCGGGCGGCACGTTCCTGCTTGACCATGAGTTCTCCACAAACCGCTGACGCGGTTTGCCCAGGGGATGACAGAGTTCGCGATCATGGTCGGCGAGAGCACTGAAGGATCACTCGAAGACCACTCGTGCGAGCTGTGTCAGGGGAGGGCCGGCTCCCGCGGCTCCGCGGACTCCAGCGCCTCGATCTCCGCCACGACCCGGGCGCCGCGGTCCGCGGCCATGTCGAGGCGGGCCAGCACGGCGGGCGTCGCAATGCTGGGGTAAAGGTGCTGGTAGACACCCGAGATGCGGTACTCGATGTCCTCGCGGTCGGTGAGGGTTTGCGAGTAGATCTGCGCCCCGGTCCAGCAGGCCGAGATGATCCAAGCCGTCTCCGCCGGGTCCACGTGCGGCAGCAGTTCACCCTGCGCCTTGGCCTGGGCGAGGCGTTCCTCGGTGAACTGGATCCATCCGGGCACCGACCCGCCGCCGAAGATCTCGCGCATGTCCGGTCCCAGCGAGAGCCGGGCACCGGCGCTGAGCATGGGCTGGTACTTCATCCGGTGCGCGAGGACCAGGGCGACGTCGAACAGCTCCTGCAGCTTGCTCTCGCGGGGCGGCACTCCGCCCTCGGCGAACTGCTCGTCCAGTACACCCTGGGCCAGCTCCTGCTTCGACGAGAAGTGGAAGTACAGCGCGCCCTTGGTGACACCCGCCCTGGACAGGATGTCCGCGATCGTCGCGGCCTCGTATCCACGTTCGTCGAAGACCGCCGCGGCCGCTTCCAAGATCGCGCGACGCGTACGTACCGCACGCTCCTGCCGTGCCACAGTGCCTCCGAATGTCCGTGCGTCCCTGCGGAACGGTCCCGTACAGGATCCATCTCCCATATAAAACCAACCAGAAGGTCCTTACTTTATCAAGCACAAAGTCACGAGTGTTGGACCTCGGATTCCTGTACAGTGTCCGGCCCGAGCCGTACGGGCAGTTCCCGAAGTCCGTTCGAGATGAACGACTCCACGCGCCCCAGCCCCTGCGGCGGGACGGCGAGGGACATCCCGGGAAAGCGGCCGAAGAGAGCGGAAACGGCCACCGCTGCCTCCAGTCGGGACAGCGTCGCGCCCATGCAGTAGTGGGGCCCGAACCCGAACGCCATGTGGTCGCTGCGGGTGGCCCGGGTGATGTCGAAGTCGTCCGCGTCGGCGCCGTGGACCTGCGGGTCACGCCCGGCCGAGGCCAGGGAGACGATGATCGGGTCGCCCTTGGGGATCACCGTTCCCTCGACGTCGATGTCCTCGACGGCGTACCGCAGGATGGCGTTGGCGGCGGGCGGCTGCCTGCGCAGCGTCTCCTCGACCGCGTCCTCCCACGAGGCCAGTCCCGACCGGATCAGTTCCAGCTGGGACGGGTGCGCCAGCAGTTCGTGCACCGCGCTGGAGATCAGGTTCACCGAGGTCTCGTAGCCCGCGGTGAAGAGCAGGATCAGGTTGTCGACGAGCTCCTTCTCCGTCAGCTGGGCGCCGTCCTCGTCGTCCCGGGCGGCGATCAGACCGCTGGTCAGGTCTTCCGCGGGGTGGGCGCGCTTGTGGGAGACCAGCTCGCCCATGGTCTCGTAGAGGTCGACCCCGTTGCGGTGCGCGTCCTCGGCCGATATCGCGGTGTCGAAGAAGCCACTGATGATCTTGTAGAGCCTGGCCCGCGCCCACTCGGGGATGCCGAAGAGCTCGAACATGATGCGCGTGGGGACCTCGTGCGCGAAGTGGGCCCGCAGGTCGACCGGCTCGTCCCCGGACCGTCGGGCGAGTTCGTCCAGGACCTCGGCGACGACCTCGTCGATCCGCGGGCGCATCGCGGCGACCCGGCGCAGCGTGAACGCCTTCAGCGCCATCCGGCGCAGCCGGGTGTGCTCGGCTCCGTGCGCGGTGATCATGTTCTGCACCGACACCCAGATCGCCAGCGGCCACTCGGGGCCGACCTCTCCGCTGATCCAGGCGGGCCAGTGCCGGTAGGCGTCCTTCGAGACGCGCGGATCGGCGAGCAGTTTCCTGAGCGCGTGGTGGCCGGCCACGGCCCACCCCTGCACCCCGCCGGGAAGGGTCACCCTGACCGCCGGACCCAACTCCCGCAGCCGTGCGGCCTCGGCGTGGATGTCGCGGCCCGACGGGTCGATGGCGAAAGGGCATTGACGAAGCATTGCGGTGCCTCCTGGGGTCGGCGGTCCGGGAGTCGAGTGGCCTCGACTCCGCATTTTCAAAACCGCCCGTCCGGTTCGTATACACCCGGTGGCGGGCCCAAGTGTGGCACCTCCACGACCACACCGCCAAGCGGGCTCCCTGCAGGCCGCGAGCCCCGCCGAGAGGGGTACCGAAAGCAGCCGACGGCGCAATCCCTCCCCTGCGACACGCTCGCCTTCCGACCGGAATACCAGTTCCCACTTGGGGTGGAGCCAGCGATCTCCACGCAGCGTGATCCGACGGTGACTTCCCTGGTGGGGGCTGGATCGGGGCGATCGGTACACCCCTGTTCCACCCCTAACCGGGGTGACGTGTGCGACGGACGATCCCAAGTACCACCTTGCAAACAAAACCGGAGAGTACGTATCTTGCGTTTGGGAGTGCTCATCCCATCCGTCAACCCGGCTCTGTGGAGAGGTCCATGACCCTGCTGACGTTCCAGAAGAACGCCCCCGTGCTGGCCGACCAGACCGCCGGAGCACCATGGACGCGCTGTAACGAACTTCCCCAACTGACCACCACCGTCCCGAGGGAGTACGTGCACCGCAGCTCCCTCGCGGAGGTCTTCCTGACCGGCTGCACGAAGATCGACGACAACGTCTTCTCGCTCACCGGCCAGTGGCCCCGTGCCCACACGTTCTTCACCAGCGCCGACGGCACCAGCCACGACCCGGTCCAGGCCGGGGAAACGATCCGCCAGGTCGGCCTCTTCCTCTGCCACGCGGAGTACGGGGTCCCGCTGGGGCACAACGTGCTGCTGTGGACCCTCGGCTTCGAGTCCGACCTCTCCCAGCTGCACATCGGCTCCAGCCCCACCGAACTCGAACTCATCGCGACCTGCACGGACTTCGCCTGGAAGGGCAACAGGTTCTCCGGCTTCCTGCGCGTGACCATCCGCCGCAACGGCGAGGTCGCCGCCTCGGGGACGGCGCTCTTCAGCTGCGTCCCCCCGGCGGTGTACCGCAGGGTCCGCGGTGAGCGCGGCCCCGGCGCCCTGCTCGAACCGCTGGCCCGCGAGACCCCGGTCCCCGCGGCGACCGCAGGACGGCTGCTGCCGTTCGACGTCGTGCTCGCCCCGTCGGACCGGCCGGACCGCTGGCTGCTGAACCCCGACCTGGGCCACCCGATCCTCTTCGAGCACGCCAATGACCACCACCCGGGCATGGTCCTGGTCGAAGCCGCCCGCCAGGCCGCCTACAGCCTGCTGCCCGACGCCGCCTTCACCCCGTCGGGCATCGAGACCGCGTTCCACAGCTACGCCGAACTCGACGCCCCCTGCTGGATCGACGCCCGGGAGATCCCGGCCGCCGAAGGTTCCGGGGTCCGCATGGTGGAGGTGACCGGCCACCAGGACGGCCGCAAGATATTCGCGGCGACCGTCACGGGCACCGTCGGTGCGGAGCACGGCGGCCGACGCCGGGTGTGACACCGCGCCGGCCCTTGCCGTCGGGCGCTGCTGAGCCGCTGTGCGGGGATCAGCGGCTCAGCAGTGCCCGGTACCAGGGAGCGTGGCGCGCGAACGCCTCGGCGAAGACCGGCCCGGGTTCGGCCGGGACGAGGGACCACAGGCGCGTGCTGTCGTACCAGTGGTCCACGGCCAGCAGCGAGATGCGGCGTCGGGTGACCGGGTCGTCGGCCGCGCCGAGCAGTTCCAGCGCCTGAGCGACGGTGAGTTCCCCGCGCGGCGCCTCCAGCCCCAGCTCCCGGGTCACCGTCGTGACCAGCTCGCGCGCGGAGACCGGCTCCGGGTGGCTCGCGTGCAGCACCTGCCCGCCGACGGCGCCGACAGGCAGCCGGACGAGCGCCGCCAACGCCCCGGCCAGGGCGTCCACCGACACCAGGGAGATCCGCGCACGACCGCCGTCCAGCCAGTACGGCAGCTTGTCCAGCAGCTGGACCAGGGCCGGGATCATCCACGTGTCGCCGTCGCCGTAGATCAAGTGCGGACGCAGCACGGTCCCGCCCGCGGCGAGCACGAGCCGCTCCCCCTCCAGCCGGGTGACGCTGGTAGGCGACGTGGGCGCCTCGGTGAGCACGCCCTCGGCCTCGCCCCTGTGGGCGACGTCCTTGTAGACGGCGGCGGTGCCGAGCTGCACGACCCGCCCCACACCCGCCCGCCGGGCCTCGGCCAGCAGCGCCCGGGTGCCCTCGGCGTTGACCTCGCGGCACTCCTCCTCGGTGCCCCCGATCCGCGCCGCGAGATGCAGCACGGTCGTGACGCCGTCGCAGATCCCGCGCAGGGACGCGGGGTCGGTGAGGCTTCCCCCGGCGACCTCAGCGCCGGCCCACTCGGCGGGCGCCGACGTCCGGTGGGTCAGCAGCCGCAGCGACGCGGGGGACGCACCCCGCCGGGTCTCGGCCAGCAGCCGCTTCACGACGTGGGAGCCGACGAAGCCGGTGGCTCCGGTCACGAGTATCCGTTCGGTGGTCAACTACTGCCTCTCACCCGAGCCTTGCCAAAACGATCATGAGAAAACGGTGCTGATACTGTCGTACACCATGACTGCTGGTAGAGGCCTCCTTGAGGGAAAGTCGACTCTGATCACAGGCGCCAGCGCGGGCATCGGCTCTGCCGCCGCCCGGGTCTTCTGCCGTGAGGGGGCCGCCGTCACGCTGGTCGCCCGCCGGCAGCGCCCGTTGGCCGAGCTCACCGCCGAACTCGTGGCCGCGGGACACCGGGCCCAGTACGTCGTCGCCGACGTGACGGACCCCGCAGCCATGGCCGGCGCCGTCTCCGCCGCCGTCGACACGTACGGAGCCCTGGACGCCGCCTTCAACAACGCGGGCGTCGGCACGGAGCCCAAGCCCATGCACCTGCTGGACGAGGACGTCTACGACTCCGTCATGGACACCAATGTGCGCGGCGTGTGGAACTGCATGCGCGCCCAGGTGAAGGCGATGATCGGCCGCGGCGGTGCCATCGTCAACAACAGCAGCACCGGCGGGCTGGTCGCCACCCCCGTGTCCTCGGTCTACATCGCCTCGAAGCACGCGGTGATCGGTCTGACCAAGGCGGCCGCGGCCGAGTACGCCGCCCACGGCATCCGGGTCAACGCCATCGCGCCCGGCTCGACCCGCAGCGAGATGGTCGACGACTGGCTCGGCCGGCACCCCGAGATGGAGAAGGTGCTCCTCGACTCGGCACTGCTCCCGCACATCGCCGACCCCCACGAGATCGCGGAGGCCGCCGCCTGGCTGTGCAGCGACCGCGCGTCATTCGTCGTGGGGACGACCCTGGCGGTGGACGGCGGCTGGACCACCCGCTAGCGCTCTGACCGGGGAGGTCCGCCGACTGCACCCTCGTGTCATCTTCGCCAGAACAGGTGGTGCGTCACACCACTCGGGCTGGGCACGACATCGAGGTGGAACCGGTCGAGCAGCTCCTCGGGTGACTCCCAGAGTCGCACTCCGGCTCCGATCCGCACCTGCGAGACCGCCACATGCATGGTGTCGACGAGGCCGGCGTCGAGAAACTCCCGGATCGTGGTGGCCCCGCCGCCGAGTCGTACGTCCTTGCCCTGCGCCGCGTCCCGCGCTTGTCCGAGCACCGTGGCCGGGTCGCCGTCGACGAAGTGGAACGTGGTGTCGGAGAGCGTGAACGAGGGACGCTTGTGGTGGGTCATGACGAACACCGGGGTGTGGAACGGCGGCTCGTCACCCCACCAGCCGCGCCAGTCATGGTCGTGCCAGGGCCCGCGCTGAGGTCCGAACTTGTTGCGGCCCATGATCTCGGCGCCGATGTTGCGTGCGAAATCCCGCGTGAAGTAGTCGTCGAGGCCGCGACTCCCCCCGGGGTCGGTGCGCATGGGCCAGCTCGCCGTGGCGCCGGCCCAGGCGAACAGGTCCCCGGGATCGGCGTCGCCGAACGGTCTCTCCAGGCTCTGGTGCTCGCCGGCCCCGAATCCGTCACTCGAGACGCTGAAGTTCTGGACTCTCAGCAGCTGTTCCACGTGCTTCCTCCCGCGTTGTCGACAACGATGAGACCGACCGGGCCGGGCAAACTCATCGGCGCGCCGGTGACCGGCGGGGAATTACCCCCTTCCTGCTCAGAGCGGCAGAGCCGGGCAACCACCCCTCACACGGTTTCGAGCACGGCCCGAAGCGTGGCCGCGTAGGCCCTCGGGTGGGTGGTGTTGCCGTTGTGTCCGCCGGGGAAGGTGTGTATCTCGGTGTCCAGCAGGTCCGCCAGAGCTGTGGCGCACTGGTGGTCGAAGACGGTCGCCGCGGTGGTCGCGCCCAGCGCCGGGAGGATCCGGGTCGTGGTGCGGGTGAGCTCGGCCGGGTCGAGGGTGTCGTGGATGATCGCCGAGAAGTCGTGCTCGATGAAGTAGCCGAAGTTGGCGCGCCGCCGGTCGTCCAGGGGCTGGGCGGTGAGACCGGGCTCCGCGTCCCGCCGGGAGAGGTCTATGCCGAGCACCCGGGCCATCTCCGGGAAGGCCGCGGACAGTCCGCCCGTCCGGTAGGTGGCCTGGAGGGCGGCGAGCTCCGCCTCGTGGTGGGCGCGGGCGGCCGCAGGGAGCAGCCTCGGGGCGACCGGCTCGTGGGCGACCAGGGCGGCGACCTGCTCCGGGTGCCTGGCCGCCAGGTAGAGGCCTATCACCGCGCCCAGGCTGCAGCCGAGCATCAGGACCGGCTCGTCGGTGACGGCTCGCAGCAGGTGGTGCACGTCTTCGGCGTGCTCGGCGAGCGTCGTGGTCCGCCCGGGCTCATCCGCCCGGCTCCGCGAGAGACCGCGCCGGTCGTAGGTCAGGACGGTGTAGGCGTCGGTGAGGTGCGGAACCATGTCCACCGTGCGGTCCGCGTCGCCCTCACCGCTCTGCGAGATGAGCAGCAGCGGGCCGGAGCCCTGAAGTCGGTAGTGCAGCGTCGCCCCGGGAACCGGGAGGGCGGCGGCGGTAACGGCTGCGGACATGGCGAACTCCTTCGTACGGCCGGCGCGGACCCTTCGTCCGCTGCTCTGCGACCAGCCTAATCCATCGAAACAGATACATCAAGAGAGATGCATCTCCAGCGATGCATCTTCGCTGATGTACCTTGTCGGAGTGGATGGCATCGAACTGTTCCTGCTCGGCCGGGCCCTGATGAAGCTCGGCGAAGAGGCCCTGCCCGAACCCCCGGGCGGCTCCGGCCAGTACGCCGGCAGCACCCGCGCCGTGGTGATCGTGGCGGGCGACATCGCCACGCACCCGGACACCACCGTGGGCGAGACCGCCCTGCGCACGGGCCTGCCGCAGAGTCAGGTCTCGGGCGCCGTCGCCCGCCTGCGCGAGGCCGGGTCCGTCGAGACGGCGCCCGACCCCGCCGACCGCCGCCGCACGCTGGTCCGCCAGGCCCCCGCGGTCTCCGCGCGCGTGGCCGCCGTACGGGCCGCCGGCTCCTCCAAGGTCGAGGAGGCCCTCGTGCGGGTCCTGGGCGAGACGGAGGCGCAGCGGCTGCCCGAGGTCACCGAGGCACTGGAGGTACTGGCCCGCCACCTGGTGCGCGACGGCCGCTGACGCCGTTCGGCCACTCAGCGAACGGCCGCCCCGAAGGACACCAGGTCCTCCGCGATGGCCCGTGCCACGGCCTCCTGGTGGTCGGTCAGGTAGAAGTGCCCGCCGGGAAATCCACGGAAGGTGAACGCACCGTCGGTCAGCTCCCGCCAGGCCATGGCCTCGGACGGACTCACCCGCGGGTCCGCCTCGCCGGTCAGCACACTCACCGGAACGCGCAGCACCGGCCCGGGCTCGTAGCGGTACGTCTCGACGGCCCGGTAGTCCCCGCGCAGCGCCGGCAGGATCAGTGCCCGCAGCCCCTCGTCCGCCAGCAGCCGCGGGTCGGTGCCGGCCAGCGCGCCGAGCTGGGCGAGCAGCGCCTCGTCGCCCCGCGTGTGGTGGTGTTCCTCCTCGCGGTGGGTCAGCGGGGACCGCCGCCCGGACAGGATCAGCCCGCGCAGCCCGCCCCTCGCCGGGCCACCGCCGGATTCGCCGTCCGGTCCCCCGGCCGCCTCCAGCCGCCGCGCCAGCTCGAAGGCGACCACCGCTCCCATGCTGTGCCCGAAGAGCACCAACGGCCGGTCCCTCCAGGGCCGCAGCGCCGCCCGCACCCCCTCGACCAGCGCGTCGATCGTGTCCGGCACGGGTTCCCCGAACCGGTCGTGACGGCCCGGGTACTGCACCGTCAGCACCTCGGCGTGCGCGGCGAGGGCCTGGGACCAGGGGAAGTAGAAGGAGGCGTTCCCACCCGCGTGCGGCAGCACCACCAGCACGGGGGCGGGTCCCGCCGGCGCGGGGTGGAAGCGCCGCAACCAGGGGTCGGGCCGGACACCCGCCGTGAGGCCGCGCGTCATCGCCCCTCCCCCGGCTCTCCGGGCTCGTCCGCCAGCAGCAGCTTCTTCTGGGGCTTGCCCATGGCGTTGCGCGGCACGGCGGCGACGAAGCGGACCTCGCGCGGGCGCTTGTGCACCGAAAGGTGCGCGGCGACGAAGTCGGTGAGCTCGGCGCCGGTGACCCCCTCGGCGACGACGAAGGCGACGATCCGCTGGCCGAGGTCCGCGTCCGGGACGCCGACCACCGCCGCCTCGCTCACCTTGGGATGGTCCAGCAGCGCGTTCTCGATCTCGCCCGCGCCGATCCGGTAGCCGCCCGACTTGATCATGTCGATGGAGGCGCGGCCCACGATCCGGTGGACGCCGTCCGACTCGTCGACAGCGGCGATGTCGCCCGTGCGGAACCAGCCGTCCTCGGTGTACGCGGCGGCGGTGGCCTCCGGTCGGCCCAGGTACCCCGAGAACAACGTGGGTCCGGTGAGCTGGAGTTCCCCGATCTCGGCGCCCGGCTCGGCGGCCACGCGCGTACGGATGCCGGGCAGCGCGGTGCCGACCGTACCGGGGCGGACCTCGCCGCCGGCGCGGCCGCTGATGGTGATCAGGGTCTCGGTCATCCCGTACCGCTCGACGGGCCGGTGTCCGGTGAGCCGTTCCAGGTCCCGGAAGACGGGCGCGGGCAGGGCGGCGCTCCCGGACACCAGCAGCCGGGCCCCGGTCAGCGCGGCAGCGGCCTGCGGTTCGCGGGCGATACGGGACCACACGGTCGGCACCCCGAAGTACAGGCTGCCGCCCGCCCCGGCGTAGGCCTCCGGCGTGGGCCGCCCGGTGTGCACGAGGCGGCTGCCCGTGCGCAGGGCGCCGAGCACACCGAGCACGAGCCCGTGCACGTGGAACAGCGGCAGGCCGTGCACCAGGGTGTCCTCGGCGGTCCACTGCCAGGCCTCGGCCAGCGCGTCCAGGTCGGCGGCGATCGCCGCGCCGCTGAGCACCACGCCCTTGGGAGCGCCCGTGGTGCCGGACGTGTACAGGATCAGCGCCGGGTCCTCGGGCACCGCGGCCTTCCCCGGCCAGGTGGAGGAGCGCCGGGCGAAGTCCACCTCGACCGGGGCCGCCCCGGAGTCCCGCAGGATGTGCTCGCGCTCGGCGGGCCCCGCGTCGGGCGGCAGCGGTACGCAGGCCACCCCGGCCAGCAGCCCGCCGACCACCGCGGCCACGGTCTCCAGGGAGGCCGTCGCGGTCACCGCGAAGGCGGGCGCCCCTGCGATGTCGGCCGCGACCGCGCCGGCTGCGCCGAGCAGGTCCTCGTAGGAAGTGGAACGGCCGGCGACGGTGACGGCGTCCGGCCGGTCCCCGTACACCCCGTCGAGCGCGGTCAGCATTGGTTCGCCAGCTCCCCTTCCCGGATGGCCGTACGGCCCTTGCGCCCCGTACACGCCCGTAAGCGCCCGGACTGCCCGCACGCTTCAGCCAGCCTACGACCGTTCTCCCCCTATGATCGGCGGGACTTGACAGGTTCGCCGACCTCGGGGGAGACCGACGTGGAAACGGCACGGTTCATGTCCTTGCTCGCAGCGACCATCACCACGGGCCTGGTCAGCGGCCTCTTCTACGGGTTCTCCGTATCCGTGATGCCGGGCCTGCGGCGCACCGGCGACCGGACGGTCATCGAGGTGATGCAGCGCATCAACGTGGCCATCCTCAACGGCTGGTTCATGCTGGGCTACCTCGGCGCCCTCGTCTTCACCGGTCTGGCGCTGGCGCTGTCCGTGCCGTCCGACGGCCGCGCGGCACTGCCCCAGCTGATCGGCGCGTTCGTCTGCTACGTGCTCGCGCTGGGGCTCACCGCCAGGGTGAACATCCCGCTGAACAACGCCCTGGAGAAGGCCGGACCGGTCGACCGGATCCCCGACCCGGCCGCCGTCCGCAGCGCCTTCGAGCAGCCCTGGGTACGGGCCAACGTGTGGCGGACGGTGCTGTGCACGGTGGCGTTCGCACTGCTCGCCTGGGCGCTGGTCCTGCACGGTCAGGGCAGTTAGGAAGGCCGGTGGGACACCGCGGCGGTGGCGCGCCCGTAGTGGACCAGGGTGCGGGCGAGCGCGACGAGGGCCGCCGTGCAGAGCAGCGTGCGGACGATGTTCGTGGCGACCCAGGTGGTCTTGAACTTCTCCACGATCGAGAAGTCCGTCATGCCCGCCACCGGTCCCCCGCCGGCGAGCTCGTTGTTGAGCGGGATGTTCACGGTGAAGGTGATGACGAGGGCGACCAGGTACGCCGAGGCGGCCACCGCCGCCCACAGGGCGGTCCCGCGCCGTCCCGCGCGGTACTCGACGACCGCCGACGCGACGGGGGCCGCCAGGGCGAGCAGGAAGACCGCGCCGAAGAGGGCGTTCCCGTCGATGGCGGCGTTGAAGTTCCGCATCGCGGTCACGTAGGTCCCCTCGTCGCCGGCCGCCAGGCCCGGCATCACCGAAAGGTCGAAGGCGAGGAACAGCCCGGCCATCAGGCCGACGAGGACCGTCGAGACGATGACCAGAGCGGTGGCGTTCCGGGTGCTCCCGGCGATCGGACTGGGGCTCATGATGCTTCCTTGTCTGAAGGTTCGAAGGTTCGAAGGATCGAAACGGCGAACATCCGGCCGACCTTCGCGGTGCACCCGGCAGGTCCTACGCTGACCACATGATCAGCTCTTCTCTCCGCCTGGAACCCGTCAACGCCGAGAATTTCGACGCGGTCTGCGCGGTACAGGTCCGCCCCGACCAGGGGCACCTCGTCTCCCCGGTGATGAAGTCCCTGGCAGAGGCGTACGTCCACGGCGACGTCGCCTGGCCCCGGGCCATCGTCGACGGCGACGAGGTGGTCGGCTTCGTCATGGCCTTCCTGGACATCGTCTGGGACCCGGCGAAGGACCCGACCGGCCGCCGCTCCGGCATCTGGCGCCTGAACATCTCCGCCGGCCGGCAGGGCAAGGGCTACGGCCGCTTCGCGGTCGACGCCGTCGTCGAGGAGATCCGCCGCCGCGGCCTCGGCCCGGCGTACGTCTGCTGGCACGCCGGCGAGGGCAGCCCCGAGCCCTTCTACCTGGGCCTGGGCTTCCGCCCCACCGGCGAACTCAGCGGTGACCAGCCGGTCGGCGTCCTGACCCTGGACGCGCCGGCCGGGACGCGCACTACGTGAGCACCACCGTGCGCGGCGGCCCCGCAGGCATCGGCGCCGCCGACGGCGGGACCGCCCCCGAGCGGAACTGCCGGGGACTGACTCCCCGTACCCGTTTGAACGCCGTGGACAGGGCGAAGGCGCTGCTGTAGCCGACCCGCCTGGCCACCGTCTCGACCGTGGCGTCCGGCTCGCGCAGCAGGTCGGCTGCCAGGGCGAGCCGCCAGCCGGTCAGATAGCCGACCGGCGGCTCGCCGACGACCTCCGTGAAGCGCCGGGCCAGCGAGGCCCGGGAGACACCGACCTTGAGGGCCAGTTCCTCCACCGTCCAGCCGTGCGCCGGGTTCTCGTGCAGCATCCGCAGCGCCGGGCCGACCACGGGATCGCTCTGCGCCCGGTACCAGGCCGGGGCACCCGAGCCGGGGGCCGCCAGCCAGGTGCGCAGTACGCCGATCAGCAGCAGGTCCAGCAGCCGGTCCAGGACGACCTCCTGGCCCGGCTCGTCCCGGGAGATCTCTGAGGCGAGCAGGGTGATGAGCGTGGCGTCCGCGACCCCCGCCGACCGGACCAGGATCGTGGGCAGCGCGCCCAGCAGCCTGCGGCCCAGCTCGCTCGGCGCCTGGTAGGTGCCGCTCAGCATCACCGCCGACCCGGCGTCCTGGGAGGCAGCGCCCCAGGTACGGACGCCCAGCGCCATGGAGTCGGTGACGTCCACGCCCTCCTCCGTGCTGCACCGCTGGTCCGGCCCGACCGTGATCTGCACCGGGGTGTCCGGGGAGTCGGCAACCGTGTACGGCTCGGGCCCCCGTACGACGGCCACGTCCCCGGGGCTGATCCGCACCCGTTCCCCCTCGTCGGGCAGCAGCCACGCCGAGCCGTGCACCATCGTCACCACCGACAGCGGGGCGCGGTCCTCGATGCGCACGGACCACGGCGGGTTGAGAACGGACTTGAGGAGGAAGGCGCTCCGGGCCTTGGGGCCTTCGAGGAGACCGGTCAGCGTGTCCATGCGGCCATCCTCCCTTCTCCGTCAGGACAGCGGGTCCCAGACGCCGGTCGCCGCCGCCTCGCGGGCGAAGTCGGCGAAGTCCCGGGGCGGACGGCCCAGTACCTCCTCGACCCCGTGCACCAGGTGCGCGTTGCGCCCGTCGAGGATCAGGGTGAACAGCTCGGCGAAGTCCTCCGGCAGGTCGTTCTCCCGCAGCACCGCGCGGTAGTCCGCGTCCGAGACCGGCACGTACGCGATCTCGCGCCCGGTCACCTTCGACAGTTCGGCCGCGACGTCGGAGAAGCTGAGCAAGCGCGGGCCGGACAGCTCGTAGGTCTTGCCGATGTGCCGGTCGTCGGTCAGGGCGGCGACCACCACGTCGGCGACGTCGTCGGTGTCGACGAAGGCCTCGACGGCGTCCGCCGTGGGCAGGGCGATCTCGCCGGCCAGTACGGGCTCCAGGAAGAAGCTCTCGTCGAAGTTCTGGTTGAACCAGCTGGACCTGACGACGGTCCAGTCGGCGCCGGAGGCCTTCAGCGCCTCCTCACTGCGCTGCGCCGCTTCCTCGCCGCGCCCGGACAGCAGCACCAGGCGCCGCGCGCCGACGGCCACGGCCAGCTGGGCGAAGGCGCCGACCTGCTCGACGGCGCCGGGGAAGGCCAGGTCGGGGTAGTAGGTGACGTACACCCGGTCCACTGCCTCCAGCGCGGGGAGCCAGGTGGCAGGTTCGTTCCAGTCGAAGGCCGGCTCTCCGTGGCGGGATCCGACCCGGACCGGGCGGCCCAGTGCGGCGAGCTTCTCGGCGACGCGCCGGCCGGTCTTTCCGGTGCCCCCGATGACGAGGGTGGTCTGCGTGGGGTTCTTCGTCGTCTGCGTCATGAGTACAGTCAAGCCCCGCAACACGAGACGGAACATAGCCGAAGAGCTCACCTGCATACGCGTGCGTCTAATCGCCCGTCTCGGCGAGGGTGTGCGCGACGAGGGCGTTGGCGTGGCCGTGCCCCAGCCCGTGTTCGGCCTTGAGCCAGGAGACGAGCTCCATGTGCTTGGTCAGGGGCGAGGACCTGATGAGGTCCTTCCATTCCGCGATCGGACGGCCGTACTTCTTCTCGATCGAAGGGAAGTAGCTGGCGGGACCCTTCACCGGCTCGGTCATGTCGTGGTTTCCCGTCTCTGTGTGCGGATGCGCGGATGTCGTCCGGACGGCCGCTTCCGGCCGCGCTCTCATGCGGACGGCGTGGCGGGGGCGTACGCGTGGACCTGCGCGCCGCTGCCGAGGTCGGTGGTCCCGACCAGCCGGAAGGTCTTGACCGGGGAGTCCTCCCCGAAGAGCTTCTTGCCCTTCCCCACCACCACCGGGAGGGTCCACAGCCGCAGTTCGTCGATGAGGTCATGGGCGAGCAGGGCGTTGACGAGCTGCCCGCTGCCGTAGACCAGGAGGTCACCGCCGTCCTGGCGCTTGAGCGCCACGACCTCGTCGGCGAGGTCGCCCGTCAGGAAGGTGGCGTTCCACTCGGGGGTGTCGAGGGTGCTGGTGGCGACGTACTTCGGCATGGCGTTCATCCGCTCGGTGCCGGCGTCGGCGCCCTCGGCGCGGGCGGTCCAGGCCGGCGCCATGCCTTCGTAGGTGATCCGGCCCAGCAGCAGGGCGTCGCTGGCCGCGAGCTGCTCGCCCGCGAACTTCTCCGCCGCCTCGTTCCAGAACGGCATGGACCAGCTCGGGTTCTCGATGACGCCGTCGAGCGAGATGAACACGGAGGCGATGACCTTGCGCATGGCGATTCCCCTTGTATGTATACGGCGTCCACATCGGACGTTCTGCAGCCTAACCGAGATTGTGGACGCCGTCCACATATCTCTTCTCCTCGGTCACAGAGGTAGACACGGACCCCGACCGAAACTCATCGCCCACCGCGAAGAAAAGTCGGATGATCATCGGATGATGTGGACCGAACGCACCGTCACCCGGGACGACGTACGCCTCAACTGCCTCGACAGCGGCAGCCCCGGTACCCCCCTGGGCCCCGGCACCCCCGTCGTCCTGCTCCACGGACTCGCGGGTCACGCGGGCGAATGGGACGCACTCGCGGCCGCCCTCGCCCCCGGCCGCCGGGTCGTGGCCGTCGACCAGCGCGGCCACGGCGCCTCCGAACGCCGCCCGGCGGACGTCTCCCGCGCGGCCTACGTCGCGGACGTGGTCGCCGTCATCGCACAACTGGGGCTGGACCGCCCGGTCCTGGTCGGCCAGTCACTCGGGGGCCACACCGCCATGCTGACGGCGGCCGCCCACCCGGACCTGGTCCGCGGCGTGGTCCTGGTGGAGGCGGGCGCGGCCGCCGCCGACCCCGGCACCCCGCAGGAGATCGGCGACCTGCTCGACTCCTGGCCGCTGCCGTTCCCCTCGCTCGCGGCGGCCCGGGAGTTCCTGGGCAGCGACGCCTGGGCCGCGGGCCTGGAACAGCGGCCGGACGGCTGGTACCCGCGTTTCGACCGGGACGTCATGGTCTGCGCGATCACCGAGAACACGACCCGTGCGTGGTGGCCGGAGTGGGAGCGGGTCACCTGCCCCACCCTGCTCGTCCTCGGCGAACGCGGCATCATCCCGCCGGCCGAGTCGACGCGGATGCTCCGCCGCGCGAGCGCGCCCACCACAGCTGCCTCCGTCCCGGCCACCGGCCACGACGTCCACCTCGACGACCCGACGGCCCTGCACGCCTTGGTCTCCACGTTCCTGGAGACCCTCCCCTAGTCCCTACGCGGGGTCCGCCACCACCTGGGTGTTCTGGCAGGCCGTCAGCAGCCAGCGTCCGTCCGGCTCCCGGGTCATCACGTACAGCGGAGCGCCCTCGCCGTGGTCGCCGTCCGCTCCGTGGTAGCGCTGGCGCACCTTGACCGCCGCCACGTCCGGCCGCAGGAACTGCGTGTGCACCACCTCGTAGGTGACCTTGCCGTCCCAATTCGCCGCCGGCAGCACCGCCCGCGTGAACTCGGCGATCGCGTCGAAGCCGATGAGGACCTTCCCGTGCGCGGTGGTCCACAGCGCGTCCGGATGGAAGAGGGCGAGGAACCCCTCCGCGTCCTTGGCCTGCTGCGTGCGCTCGACGGTGGCGACGACCTGCGCGATCGCCTCGACTGCTGCGGCTTCCGCCGTGAATTCCGTGCCCATGGACCCAACCCTGCTCCCTCAAGCATGGTTGAGGTCAAGGCGTGTGATCATATGGCGACATGACCACGAGGACTCTGTACCTGCTCTGCTCCGCCGCGCCGCCCGTCTTCGACGTGGCCCATGCGATCGAGGACGCCCAGACCCGCGGCTGGGACGTGTGCCTGGGGCTGACTCCCAGCGCGGCGCACTGGCTGGCCGTGAGCCTCGACGGGCTGGCCGCCCTGACCGGCCACCCCGTCCGCTGGCAGTACAAGTTGCCCGGCGAGCCCGACGTATGGCCGCCGGCCGACGCCCTGCTCTTCGCCCCGGCCACCTTCAACTCGGTCAACGCCTGGGCCCTCGGCCTCACCGACCGGTTCGTCGTCGGCGTCGCCGCCGAGGCGATCGGCAAGGGCACCCCCGTCGTCGCCATGCCCTGCACCAATGCCGCCCTGGCCGCGCACCCCGCGTTCGAGCAGTCCCTGGCCGTCCTGCGCGGCACCGGAGTCGAACTGCTCTACGGCGAGGGCGGCTTCGTACCCGGCCCGGCCGGCCAGGACGAGTCCCCGCACTTCCCGTGGCAGCTCGCCCTGGACGCCGTGGACCGCGCGGGCACGACCACGGCCTAGCGGACGGGGTGCTCCCTCTTCCGTGGCCTCACTCCCCCGTCGCCCCGTCGATCGCCTCGCGCAGCAGGTCCGCGTGCCGTTGTGCCGGGCGTACTCCTCGATCATGTGGGCCAGGATGTAGTGCAGCGAATACGGCTGGTCGCCGAAGTGCCCCGTCACGTCCAGGGACTCGGCGGCCTCCACGATCGCCCGCGAGCGCGCGCAGGTCTCCTCCCAGATCCTGAACGACTCCGCCGGATCCGCGTCCTCCACGTGGAACTCCGTCCACTCCCCGGCCTCGTTCCTCGGGAAGTAGCCGCGCACGTCCTCGCCGCCGAGGACGTTGCGGAACCACCCGCGCTCCACCTCCGCCAGATGCCGCACCAGCCCGAGCAGGCTCAGCCCGGACGGCGCCACCGCCTTCCGACTGAGCTGCTCGGCGGTCAGCCCCGCGCACTTCATCATCAGGGTGTCGCGCTGCCACTGCAGGATGCTGGTCAAGGTGGCGCGCTCGTCGCCCACCAGTACGGGCCGGGTCCGCTGTTCGTCGATCATCGGGTGATGATGCCGGACAGCGGCCCGCGGGGCTCATCCGAGCTGCCGGAAGAACTCCCGTACGTCCGCCACCAGCAGTTCCGGCACCTCCATGGCGGGGAAGTGCCCGCCCCGGTCGTACGAGGTCCAGCGCACGACCCGATCGGTACGCGCGGCCACGTGCCGCAGTGGGATGAAGTTGTCCCGTGGGAAGTCGGCGAGGGCCGTCGGCGTCCCCGACACCTCCGGCGGCTGCCCTGCGTAGTCCGCGTGCGCCCGCTCGTAGTAGATCCGCGCGGCGGAACCGGCCGTCCCGGTCAGCCAGTAGAGCATCACATTGGTGAGCATCTGGTCCCGGTCGATCGGACACCTGGCATCGCTCCACTCGGCGAACTTCTCGCCGATCCAGGCCAGCAGCCCGACGGGCGAGTCGTTGAGTCCGTACGCGAGGGTCTGCGGCCGCGTCGCCTGGATGTCGGCGTACCCCTGCCGCTCGCGCGCCCACACCCGGTACCGCTCCCAGGAGGCCAGCGTCCGCTCCCGCTCGGCGGGACTCAGCGCGGCCAGCTCCTCGGGCCGCGGCTCGGCGGTGGCCCCGCCCCCCGGCAGCAGGTTCAGGTGCACCCCGACCACGTTGCCGGGCCGCAACCGCCCCAGCTCCCTCGAAACGGCGGCCCCCCAGTCGCCGCCCTGGACCCCGTACGCCTCGTACCCGAGCCGCTCCATCAGCACCCCGAAGGCCCGAGCGACCCGCTTGAACTCCCAGCCCGCCTCGGTCGTCGGCCCGGACAGCCCGAACCCGGGGATGCTCGGCAGCACCAGGTGGAAGGCGTCGGCCGGGTCACCGCCGTGCGCCCGCGGATCGGTGAGCGGGCCCGCGACCCGCTGGAACTCCACGAAGGACCCCGGCCAGCCGTGGGTCATCAGCAGCGGCCTGGCATCCGGCTCGGGGGAACGCAGATGCGCGAAGTGCACCCGGGCCCCGTCGATGACCGTGGTGAACTGCGGCCAGTCGTTCAACCGTGCCTCGGCCGCACGCCAGTCGTACTCCTCGCGCCAATACCGTACGAGCTCCCGTACTTCACCGAGCGGCATCCCGTACGCCCACCCCACCCCGGGCAGCTCATCGGGCCACCGCACCCGACGAAGCCGCTCGTCGAGGTCGTCCAGCTCCGCCTGCGCCACATCGAGCCGAAACCCGCGCAGCCCTTCTCCAAGATCACCCATAGACCGGCCATGCTAGGCCGCACCCCTCGACGGCGTTAACGGCGTTAATGCCGTTAACGCTGCCGCCCGAACGACCAGGGACCGTTAACGCCGTTAATGCCGCCCCGCCCACCCGATGCTCCACCCGCGCCGCCGTTAACGGCGTTAACGCCGTTAACGCTGCCGCCGCACACCCCACCACCCCTCGCCCGAACGAGCCGGGACCGTTAACGCCGTTAACGCCGTTAACGCTCGCCCGACGGCCAGGGACCGTTAACGCCGTTAATGCCAACCCGCTCACCCGATGCTCCGCCCGGCCACCGTTAACGGCGTTAACGCCGTTAACGCCCCCTCAGCCCTGCGCCCCACCCGCCCGCCGGGCAACCAGCAGCCCGAGCCCGTCCAGGATCCGCTCCAGCCCGAACTCCAGCGCCTGGTCCCGCCCCCCATGCTCCGCCGCCGAGGCCAACGCCGCTCCGAGCGCCGGGAACTCCGCCCCGTGCGTCCGCATCACCTCACCCAGCATCCCCGCGAGCTGCGCATCGGGCCCCTCCCCCGCACCGTCCCCGCCACCCGCACCGGCCGCCCGCTCCTGCTCCGCGATCCCCCGTACGTGCCCGGCCAGCAACACGACCGCGTCCATCGCCTCGGCACCGGTCAGCCCACACCCGTCCAGCGCCGCGAGCGCCCGCTCCATCCACCCCAGCTCCCGCGGTCCCATCACCCGCACCCCGACCGTCGCCTCCAGCATCCACGGATGCCGCCGGAACCCCCCGAGCAACTCCCGCGCCCACGCCTCCAACCGCTCCCGCCACCCCCCGCCCGCGGGTTCCGCACCCGCACCCGTACCCAGCGCCGCAGGCACCGGCATCGCGCTCTCCACCATCAGCGCGACCAGCTCCGCCTTGCCCGGCACATACCGGTACAGCGCCATTTTCGTGACCGCCAACTCCCCGGCCACCCGCTGCATCGAGGCCGCGCCCAGCCCCTCCGCGTCGGCGATCCCGATGCCCGCCAGAGCGATCCCCTCCAGCGTGAGCCCCCGCTTCGGCCCCCGCGCGGGCTTGGCCGGCGGCCCCCACAACAACCGCACGGCCGCGCCCCACTGGTCGTTCGTCATCGGATCCCCTTGTGCTCGCACCAAAACTGCGTCTACCGTACACGGTATCGCTTCCGTGTCCGCCGGACACAGTTAACCGATGGAGTCCCATGCGCCAGCACCAGCCCCCGCACCAGCCCGCAGCCGACGCCCGCACCGTCCTCATCTCCGGCGCGAGCATCGCCGGCCCCGCCCTCGCCCACTGGCTCGGCCGCCACGGCTTCCGCCCCACCGTCGTTGAACTCGCCTCCGCCCTCCGCCCCGGCGGCCAGGCCGTCGACTTCCGCGGCGAGACCCATCTCTCCGTCCTCCACCGCATGGGCATCCTCGAAGACCTCCGCCGCATCCAGACCGGTGGCTCCCCCATGACCTTCGTCGACGACGACGGCAAGCAGCTCCTCCACCTCCCCGCCGAGTTCGCGGGCGGCGACATCGAAGTCCTGCGCGGAGACCTCTCCCGCGTCCTCTACGAGGCCTCGCTCCCCTTCACCGAGTACGTCTTCGCAGACTCCGTCACCTCCCTCACCGAGACCGCGACCGGCGTGGACGTCACCTTCCGCAACTCCCCGCCCCGCACCTTCGACCTCGTCGTCGGCGCCGACGGCCTCCACTCCAACGTCCGCCGCCTCGCCTTCGGCCCGGAGGCCGACCACGTCACCCACCTCGGCCACTACGCCGCAACCTGGAGCCTCCCCAACCACCTGGACCTGCGCCCCGGCACCGGCACCATCGGCTACAACGCCCCCGGCCGCCTGGCGAGCGTCGGCATCGACCACACCGACCCCACCCGGGCCCGCGCCTTCTTCGTCTTCGCCTCTCCTGAGCTCACCTACGACCGCCACGACCCCGAAGCCCAGAAGGCTCTCCTCCGCCGGAGCTTCACGGGCCTCCCCTGGCAGGTGGACCACCTCCTCGCCTCCCTCACCGCCGCCGACGACCTCTACTTCGACTCGATCAGCCGCGCCGACGTCCCCGCCTGGTCCACCGGCCGGATCGCCCTCCTCGGCGACGCCGCCTGCGGCGCGACCATCGGCGGCATGGGTACCGGCACCGGAATCGTGGCCGCGTACGTCCTGGCGGGCGAGCTCTCCCGCTCGCCCGAGGACCACCGGGCCGCCTTCACCCGCTACGAATCCCTGCTCCGCGCCTACTCCCAGGGCTGCCAGAAGAGCGGGGACCGTACGGGCCCCTTCCTCGCCCCGTCATCGAAGCTCGGCCTGCGCCTGCGCAACGGCATGCTCAGCCGACGCCGCATCCTCGACCGGATGCTGAAGGCCGGCGCGGACGTCACCACGCTCCCCCTCCCTGCCTACGCGACCACCCGCGAGGGCGCCGGAACCACCCCGACGCCTCGCTGAAAAAAGAAATGTCCCGGGAGCGGTCACATTCCCGCCCGCTGCTCCGTCAGTGCATTGAAGGGCTCCACCGGAGCCCCGCACCGCAGCCACCACCCAGGGAGATCGCAATGAACGCACGCATGGGAAACCCGGCCCTCGTCGTCCCCGGCGCCATGGCCGCCCTCATCGCGGTCGGCAAGACCGTCACCGACACCGGCATCAGCGAGCGCACCCTCGAACTCGTCCACATACGGGCCAGCCAGATCAACGGCTGCGGCGTGTGCCTCGACATGCACCACAAGATCGCCAAGAAGCACGGCGAGACCGACGACCGCATCCACGTCATCGCCGGCTGGCGCGACACCCCGTACTTCTCCGACGCCGAACGCGCCGCCCTCGCCCTCGCCGAGGCCGTGACCCGCGTCGCCGACCGCAGCAACGCCGTCCCCGACGACGTCTACGAGGAGGCGGCCAAGCACTACGACGAGCAGCAGCTCGCCGCGCTCCTCCTGTCCATCTCCATGGTCAACGTCTGGAACCGCATCAACCTCGCCACCCACCAGCAGGCGGGCACCCCTTGGGCCTGACCCGGGACGCCCGCCCCGCCCCGGGGACCATTAACGGCGTTAACGGTCCGCCACCGTTAACGGCGTTAACGGCGTTAACGCCCCACGCCCACCCATCCACCAAAAAGTACTGGGTGACTGGTTTTCTTCACCCGACGCCGACTAGATTGACCCCCCGCGGGATCCGCCCGCACACCGACCGACCAGGAGACGGACACGTGGCGAGGGTCAGGCAGGAACGGGCCGAGATCACCCGGCAGGCCATCCTGGACGGCGCGGCGATCGCCTTCGACCACTCCGGCTTCGGCGGCACCAGCCTCAGCGACGTGGTCAAGCACGCCGGAGTCACCAAGGGCGCCCTGTACTTCCACTTCCCGTCCAAGGAAGCCCTCGCCCGCACCCTGATGGACGAACAGTTCCAGGTCTCCGAGGGCGTGCCCGCCATCGAGAACCCGGGACTCCAGACGGTCATCGACCTGACCCACCAGATGGCGTTCGGGCTGCGCACCGACGTCCGCATCCGCGCCGGCATCCGCCTGGTCATCGAGTTCGGCTCCTTCACCAACCCCGACCCGACCCCGTACAACACCTGGATCGACACCTGCCACGGCTGTCTGACACCGGCCCAGGAACGTGGCGACATAGTTCCGTCGCTCGACGTGTACGACCTCTCGACCTTCCTGGTCGGCTCGTTCACCGGGATCCAGGTCACCTCGCACGTCCGCACCGGCCGCGAGGACCTCCACACACGGGTCATCGACCTGTGGAACCTCCTCCTTCCCGGGATCGTGCCCGCGCACCGGATCCCCCACTTCGACCCGGCGGGTTCGCCCGAGTGCCGGGCCGGACTCTCTCTTCCCGCCTGACTGCGTATCCAGGGCGGCCTCGCACACGCCGTGGCGAACCACGGGGGTGCTCGCTACGGCGTGTGCGAGGCCGCCCTGTCGCGCATCCAGAACCGGAAACACGCCAATTCGTTAGCAAAACTCAAGCGTGGCGCCCACGCGCACCCTCAGACGTTAGTAAAGTCCCTCTCATGACTTCGCCCTCGTCTCAGAGCGACCGAGAGAAGGTCGTCTCCAAACTCCCCCCGTGGCTGCGCCAGGAGTTGAAAATCCGCACCGCCCAACTGCGGGTGGACATCCAGGACGCCGTCCACCAGGGGATCGCCCACTGGAGCGCGCTCGCCTCCGCCCCCTCCCCCGTCGACACGTCCGGCGCTGAATCGTTCTCCACCTGGCTGCCCGCCGGCCAGTGGGAGTCCTTCCGCACCGACTCCAAGGACCGTGGCGTCTCCCTCATCCAGGGACTCGCCCAGGCCGTCAGCCTCTGGCTGGAGATGAACCCGGCCCCCACGGTCAAGCGGCCCTCCGTCGTACGCCGCATCATCGTGTGCAACCAGAAGGGCGGAGTCGGCAAGACCGCCATCACCGCCGGCACCGCCGAGGCCCTCGCCGAGGACACCTCGACCCTCCACCCCGTACGCGTCGCCCGCCAACTGGCCCGCATCACGGCGGACGAGGACCACCAGCCGGACCTGGCATCCGCCCCCCTGGACCTGGAGGACCTCCCGGGCCTGGGCATGCGCGTCCTGCTCATCGACTTCGACCCCCAGGGCCACCTCACCAAGCAGCTCGGCCAGCAGCCGCTCCCGATCGGCGGCGACAGCCTCACCTGCCACATGGCCGGCGAGGCCAAGGGACCGCTCTCCGACCTGATCGTCCCCATCGCGGACGACCGCTTCGGCGACCGGCTGCACATCCTCCCCGCCTGCACGGACGCCTTCCTCCTCGACGTCCGCCTCTCCACCGTCCGTGCCCGCGAGGCCGCCCTCGAACGCGCCCTGGCCCCCGTCGAGGCCGACTACGACGTCATCCTCGTCGACTGCCCCCCGAGCCTCGGCCTGAGCATGGACGCGGCCATCTACTACGGCCGCCGCCGCGACACCGAACAGCCGGGCGCCTCCGGCGCGCTGATCGTCGTACAGGCGGAGGACTCCTCGGCGGACGCGTACGACCTCCTCACCTCCCAGATCAACGACCTGCGCGACGACCTCAGCCTCGACATCGACTACCTCGGCCTCGTCGTCAACCTCTACGACGGCCGCCGCGGCTACATCGCGACCTCCTCCCTCCAGGCCTGGATGGACATAAAGGATCCCCGGGTCGTCGCCGTCGTCCCCGACCTCAAGGAACAGCGCGAAGCGGTCCGCGTGAAGCAGCCCCTCTTCGTCTACGCCCCCAAGGGCGACCAAGCCGTCGCCCTGCGCGCCCTCGCCCGGGAGATCTCATGAGCAGCAAGGCCGACAAACTCGGCGTCTCGGCATCCTTCGCCCGGGCTCAGCCGGCGGGTGTCAGCTCCCGCCGCGCGGCGATCGCGGAGGCCACCGGCGCGCCCACCTCGGGGGTGGTCCCGCCGTCCGAGGTACCCATCGACGCCCTCGCCCACAACCCGTTCAACCTCCGCGAAGACCTCACGGAGCTCGAAGAACTGGCGGCATCCCTCACCGCCCGGGGCCAGCTCCAACCCCTCGCGGTCGCCACCCGCATGGCCTTCATGGAGGCCCACCCGGGCACCACCGACGGCCTGGGCCGCGCCCCGTACGTCGTGATCGACGGCAACCGCCGACTGGCCGCAGCCCACCTGGCAGGCCTGAAGACCATCCAGATCCACGTCAACGACTCCCTCTCCACCTCCGCGGCGGACATCCTCGAATCGGCCCTGATCGCCAATGTCCACCGCGTGGACGTGGCCCCCATGGACCAGGCCCGCGCCCTCCAGGAACTCGTCGACGTCCACGGCTCCCAGGCCCAGGTCGCCAAGCGCCTCGGCAAGACGGCGGCCTGGGTCTCGCAGCGGCTGACCCTCCTGAACCTCACCCCCACCCTCCAGGAGAAGGTGGAGACGGGCGAGCTCAAGGTCGAACCGGCCCGCCGCATCGGCCGCCTCCCCCAGGAGGCCCAGGAGGCCGCCGCGGACGAGAGCATTAACGCCGTTAATCCCCCCCGCCAACGAACGGCCCCCGTTAACGGCGTTAACGCCGTTAACGCCCCGCCCGCCCCGCCCGCCCCGGCCCCTACCCCCGCCCCCCGGATCTCGATTTCCACGATCTCCCCGGAAACGATCGCGGACGCGCTCACCGCGCACCTCACCCCGGACGACCTCAAGGCCGTCACGGAACTCCTCATGCTGCGCATTTGAGCTGGGCATCTGAGGCACCACCCACGCCGGGGGCGCTGACGGCATTAACGCCGTTAACGCCCCCACGTGCGTTTCATGTGCGTTCAGCGGTGCGATTCACATAGGCTCTGGGTGGAGGTACCGATGCCGAACAACCGAAACACCCACCCCGACGCCAACGAGCAGGAAGGCCTCTTCGCCGCGGTCGACGCCCTGCTCGAAGAGGTCGCCCAGGACCCGCTCCCCCACCCGGACGAGCGCAAGCGCCTGCGCGAGGCCGCCGGCCTGAGCCAGGACCAGATCGCCAAGGCCCTGACGGTCCGCCGCGAAACGGTGACGTCGTGGGAAACCGGCCGCACCTCCCCCCGCCCTCCCAAACGCGCGGCCTACGCCCGCCTCCTGGAGGGCCTCTCCACCCTCCACCCCGTTAACGGCGTTAACGCCGTTAACGCCACCGCGCCGCAGCCTCCCATGCCCAACCCCACGGCCCACGCCGAAAGCACAGCGCTGCCCACCCCCGCCCCCGAAACCCCGGCGCCCGTGGCGCAGCCCGAACCCCCCACCCCCCACCCGGGGTCCGGGGCGGAGCCCCAGTTCCGGGAAGGGGCGGGTAGCGGAACAGCGCCGCAGGCCCCCACGCGTACCCGCACCGCACCCCCCACCCCCCACCGGAGCCCCGGGCCGAAGTCCCAGCCCCCCACACCGACCACGCCCCCGGCAGGGAACGGCCCCCTCGCCGTCCTGGACGGCGCCGGCCACGCCCACACCACCGGCGGCCTCATCCTCGACCACCCCACCACCGGCGGCCTCCCCTCCCTCATCTCCTGGGCCCTGGGCCCCGCCGCCGACCTCCGCTCCCCCCGCCTCCACCGCAACGGCAAGGACGGCGACCCCCTCCTCGTCCTCACCCCCGCCGCCACCGAGGCCCTGGGCCTCCCCCTCACCCTCGAAGACCGCCGCGCCCTCCGCCTCCCCGACAACCACCCCGCCCTCAAGCAGCTCGCGAAGAGCAAGTGGCAGCTCACCCGCCGCGGCTTCGGCCCCTGGGCCCGCGTCTACCGACCGGCCACCCCCACCACCGGCCGCCAGTGCGTCCAGCTCGCGGTCCTCCCGTGGGGCGCCCTCGACCCCCGCGCCTGGGGCGAGGACACCGCCGACCTCCCGGCCCCCGAACTCGCCGAGCTGCTCAGCACCTACGCCTCCCGCGTCCTCACCCCCCGCGGCTCCACGGCCGTCACCGGCCTCGAACTCATGACGGCCCTCCGTCCCCCCACCCGTGCCGCCCGCAACGCCGAGACCAACACCTGGGAATCCGCCCCCGTCCCCGGCTCCCTCACCCGCCCCGTCGACCCGGCCCCCCCGGAGGCCCCCGACGAACACCCCGTGGTCGCCTCGCTCTACCCCCGCTCCCACCAGCGCACCCCGGACCAGGTCCTCGACGAAGAGGCCTACGACTGGATCCGCGACCCGGAGCTCCTCACCGACGAGGAGTGCACCCGCACCCACGCCGTCGGCATCGACGTCAACATGGCCTTCGCCGCAGCCGCGAACCGCCTCACCGTCGGCCTGGGCCCCGCCACCCACACCAAGAGCCCCCGCTTCGACCCGACGACTCCCGGCTGCTGGTTGGCGGACCTCTCCTCGATCTCCCTCGACCCCCGCCTGCCCAGCCCCTTCACCCCCCACGGCAAGCCCCCGACCGGCCCCGCCTGGTACGCCACCCCGACCCTCGCCTACGCTCAGGAACTCGGCCACGAGGTCCACCCCACCGAGGCCTGGCTCCGCCCCGAGTGCGGCCCGTACCTCGACGCCTGGTACACCCGCCTCCGCGACGCCTACATGGCCACGATGGCGGACCTCGGCGTCACCTCGGCCATGCCCGAACCCGAGTTCCTCAAGGCGATGACGACGCACAAACAGGACGCCCCCATCCCCACAGCGGTGCTCTCGGCGATCAAATCCACCGTCAAGGGCGGCATCGGCAAGCTCCGCGAACGCCCCCAGGGCGCCGGCTACCGCCCCGGCGAGCGCTGGCCCGCCCTCGAACGCCCCACCTGGCGCCCCGACATCCGCGCCGCCGTCATCTCCACGGCCCGCGTGAACATGCACCGCAAGATGAACAAGCTCGCCACGACAGCCGGCCTGCACCCCATCGCGGTCCTCTCCGACTGCGCGGTGTACCTCTCCGACGGCCCCGGCCCCCTCAACTTCCTCCCGCGCACCCCCGACGGCAAGCCCCTCCCCGGCGGCTTCCGTCTCGGCGTCAGCCCCGGCATGGTCAAGCACGAGGGCACCCAGCCCCTCCTGTGGGCCGTCGGGATGCTCGACGAAGGCCTCAACCCCGCCCGCCACATCAAGGGCCACGACGCAGCAGCAGACGGCGAGTAACACATGTCCGACATCTCCGACAGCCTGACCAAGGCCGACGAACAGCACTTCACCCGCCCGATCCCCAAATCCGCGGGCGCCCAATTCCGTTTCCTGCTCAAACAGCTCAAATCGACAAAGGCCGTGGCAACGACGCTCGGCATCTCCCAGCGCACCGTCGAGCGCTACGTCAAGAACCAGATCAAGCAGCCCAAGCCCGAACTCGCCGCCCGCCTCGAAGCCGAGGTACGCCGCCGCTGGCAGCCCCTGGTGCGCAAGCGCGCCCGCGACAAGGCGGCCAGGACCACCGGCCTGGTCATCGAGACCCGCGCCCGCTTCGGCTTCACCGCGGCCCCCGGCACCACCGACGACGGCCGCATGCGCCGCATCACCCAGCACCTCCCGCCGGAGTACGCGGGCCGCCTCTTCGCCGCCCAGGAGGCCGGCGCCGCCGAGGCCCAACTCCGGCAGATCGCGGCCGAAGCCCTCCAGGAGATCTACTTCAAGGACAACGGCGCCCGCGCCACGAGCCTCCTGGTCGAGTTCACGGACATCGACTACGTGGACTTCGCCTTCTGACCAAGCGCCAGGAGACCCCAGGGCCCCAAACAGCCCTCAGAAGCCCTTCCCGGCCCCTCCTGACCCCTCAAAACCCCAAAGGGTCCCGGGCATATCCCGGGACCCTCATTCACCCCTCACAAGCCCGCCTAGGCGCTTCACCCCACGGCGTGCAGCGTCCTCCGCCGCTTCGACTCCGCAGCCTTCTTCGCCGCGGCCTGCGCGGCCCGCTTCTGACGCTGCTCGGCCAGCTGGTCCTGATACGCCGCCACCGCCTGGTGGTAGCTGGCGACATACCCCCGCGCGTCGAGCCGCTCCTCGGCCGCCATGTCGTTCACGGCGGCGACAGCGTCTTCGAAGGAGTTGTACCCGGCCAGCATCGGATTGATCTGGTACACACCGTTGCGGACCTTCCGCACCAGCTTCGCGAGCTCCAGACTCCGCAGAGCCGCGTTGACGCTCGGCCGGCTCAGCTCCAGCAGCCCACCGACGGTGGCCTGGTCGATGAGGATCCGCCCGCCCGGCTCGCTCAGCGAACGCAGCTTCAGCAGCACACGGTAGGCCGCAGGCGGAAGGTCGAGGTCGGAGAGAAGCCCGTCGGCGTTGACCGCAGCGAATCGCAAGGTGCTCACTGAGCTGTCCCTTCTTCCGTGCGCTTCGCCCGGCTCAGCCGACGCGCAGCGCGCTCTTTGGCCCGTTCGGCCCGCAGTTCCTCGATGGCCTGCCGCATGTGGTCCAGCGACGGGAACCGCACCAGGTCGGGCAGGCTCGTGTCGCTGCGGATCTGCGAGATGGTGCTGTGCTGCTCCACCTTCACGAACTCACCCGTCATCTCCGTCCCCGGGATGAACTCGGCCACCCGGTAACTGTAGGGCGGGTTGAACTGGTACACACCCCGCCGCACCTTGAAGACGATCCCATGAGACATGACGGTGTGCAGTGCCTCCGACGTCTTTGTCCGACTGACGTCAAGGATGGTAGCCATCTCCTCCTGCGTAAGAGGAATCCGCCCCCCCGCTCGCTGGCACGCGATGAGCAGCAGGATCAGCCTCAGCGGCAAGGCTTCCCGGAAGTACTGGGCGATAACCAGGAAGAACTCGAGACTGTCCATCGAGAACGCATTCGGCTGATTCTGCGTCCCGTAGAACTCCAGCGGCTTACGCTCGCCGTCCAGCGTCAGCTTCCGGCTCGGGTACCGCTTCGCCAGACTGTCCAGGTCCTTGACCGGAGCCAGCGGCTGACTCCACGCCGAGATCGCATCATCAACGGGGAGATCAGGACGCGGCGCACCCGCCGGACTCCGCCGACGCCGTTGTGGCTCTGATGACACGAGGCTGCTCTCCACTTCGTTGATCTGCAGGGAGAGTATGTCAACAAGGGTGACACAAGTGTCACGCTCATTGACGTTCGGCGTGTCTTATGTCCCCCCAGCAGGGACACATCTCGGCCACCCCCTCCCCGTCGGCTTCACGCCAGCCCTCACCCAACCCCACCCATCCCCCCAGCAGTTCGCCGACACATCCCCGCTAAAACGTCAGCCGCCCCGACGTTTTAGCGCAAATACCGTCAGTCTTGCTGACGTTTTGCGCGCGTTCTGTCCCCCTAGCAGCGACACATCCCCCCAGTTATGTCCCTTCTGAGGGGACATAACTTTCCCCCCGCACCCGCCCTGACCTGCGGCAACGCATCTCCGTACCTTATATAGGCCGTCTCCTGCCGCGCTGCGCGCACTGAAGCCCGTCTCCAACCCTCCGCCACCCGAACTTCCTGACGCCCCATCACTTCCCAGAACCCCCATCGAACCCCCACCCAGTCCCCCAACCCCCCAGGCAATCTGACCGATTCCCATCTTTATCCACGCATCACTTTGAACCACGCCCTCGCCTACCCGTTAACGCCGTTAACAACCACCACCCCTCTCCTGCACCAAGAACGAAGGGCTCTTCCCCAAACGCCTGTAAGCCCAACCAAGCAAGGTCTCTCACTCCTCACCACGCAGCGCTGAGCCGCCCTTAGCAAAGTCGTTTGATGAAGCGAAGCCGGACTAAAACCGTCTGGAGCAAAACGGAGGACACTAGCCCAAAAGCCGTCCGCAGCGAAGCGGAGGACACCGGCCCGAAGGGTCGGCTCTGGCTCGGCGAAGCCGAGCCCCGCCGAGCGCAGCGAGGCGGTTCATTGCTCCGGAGCGAAGCGGAGGAGCAAGGCTCCGAAGGAGCCTCGGCCGAGCTCAGCGAGGCCGGTCTCTCCTCAGCGCGCAGCGCTGAAGTACTCGGAACAGCCGAGCACCGCGAGGCAAGGGAGCGAAGCGACCGCCCCGGCCGAAGGCCGGCCTCGCCGAGCGCAGCGAGGCGACTCTCTGTCACAGCGCGCAGCGCTGTGG